>NZ_DATMTE010000960.1:0-2819 GCF_035564935.1 Chitinophaga sp.
TCCCGGGCAACAGCTACAAACAGGTTCAGGGAACAGATAAACAAAATGAATATACAAAAAAACAGGCATCTGTATAAACAGATGCCTGTAATAAAATGGATTATTGAATGGCAATATATTGCCGCTTTACATTGTTACCATAAATTTCCACCTGCACATCCTTACTGGTGGCGGTGGCTCCGCCACTGATACTAATCGATTTTTCTTCACCGGGTAATACAGAAATATAATTATCGCTGTAAAATACCGGTAAGATCCTTTTCTTGTTCTGTGCATTTACCAGCGATACACGGTTAAAGAACGCCACAGGGCCGCCGGCAGGATTGCTGATGGTAACACGGATACTATCGGCGCCAGCTTTCGCAGCAGTTACTTTCACTGTTGCCGCCGGCATTTGCGACAGCCCGGAATAATTTCCTTCGGCATCCGGCAACCAGTAAAGGTTTTCATCTACCACCTGCTGTGCAGCATTCAGCAAACGCAGAGAGAAGAATATTCCCTGTTGTTCCTTCAGTTTGTCCAGCAGGGGTTTCATGTTCATGAACTTCTGTACGGTAGCGGGCCCCACTTCCACGAACACTTGTGTGAGCAGGCTATCGTGGCCCTGTATATCGTATGTTTTCAGTTCCAGCATCAGGTCGCGGGCATACCGGAAGGTATTGTTCACCGCCATCACCATGCCACCCTCCGGATCGTACATTACATGCAGGGGTGTAGCTCCTTTGCGGGTGCCATACAGGCAGGCGTTGGGATCCAGGTAATAATCATACATCTGTCCGCGCAGGGCTGTCCATGGGTTTTGCGTTTTCCAGATGATCACGCCCGTATACCAATCCCACATATGTGAGCTGAAGCCTTCCATGAGGCCGCGGTACTGATCGTAGTTCACCAGCTGCGCCTTGTTGGCCCATTCCCGCAAATCGTTTGTTTTTCCATACGGGTCCACGGCTTTGTTATAGGAAATATATTTATGATAGTCCCAAACTGCATCAGTTTTACCGGTTTTCGGATCGGGTGGTACCAGGTTTTCTGCAGGCAGGAATCTTTCCAGTGATTCATAATCGCCGGTACCTACGGAGCCTACTTCCGAATTAAACGGAAAGGTGCGGTTGCTCCAGAAGGTGGCCAGGGGCTGGATACCATAAGGACCATCGCCATTGCCGCCGATGGTGTTATGCGACATACTGTCTGAGTTGGAGTAATCGAAAAAATAGCGGGTGCCATCCAGTGCTGGAATAATGGAATCCTTCATGGCGGCAAACAGGTCCGCCGGAGGCGTAATTTCATTTCCTCCGCACCAGAAAGCAAGGGACGCATGGTTCCGCAGCATTTTTACCTGGTCGGCCACGCTTTCGAGGAACAGGGAATGGTCGTCGGGATATTTCCGCCGGGTCCACTGGTCGTCTTTCTTCATGGGGTCCTGCCACCTGCCGTTACAGTCGCCCGATATCCAGAAATCCTGGAACACCAGCAGGCCGTACTTGTCGCAGGCTTCGTAAAATTCCGGTCTTTCTGTAAGACTACCGCCCCAGATGCGGATCAGGTTCAGGTTCATATCGCGGTGGAAACGCACTTCTGCATCGTATCGTTCCTTAGTGAAGCGGAACAGGGCATCAGAAGTGATCCAGTTGCCGCCTTTGATAAATATCTTCTGCCCGTTCACCGCAATTTCCCGGCTGCCGGTATGCGCATTCCAGTAGGTCTGGATTTCACGAACACCAAATTCCACGTCTTCCTTATCATCCGTTTTACCATTGTTCACAAACTGCAGCTGCAGCTGATACAATGATTGCGGGCCATAGCCGGCCGGCCACCATAACTGTGGTTGTTTCAGCAAAAGGTCCGGCAGTTGCACGGTAGTAGTGGCATGTGGCGGCAGGGTTACTTTTTTTGTGATGCGGTTACCGGCAAGCGTATATTGCAAGGTACCTGAAATACTTTTGGCCGTGGCGTTTTCCAGGTCTGCTCCCACCACCAGGGTGGCAGGCGCCTGTGGTCCTTCCGTTTTGCGGACGCCGGGTACACGGGTAATAATATGCGGATCTTTGATGCGTACCGCGCCTGTTTTTTCAATGGTCACTTTATCCCAGATACCGGTATTACGGTCGCGCATAGGCTGGATCCAGTCCCACCCTGCTGTATATTGTGGCCCGTTGTTTTTGGCGATGGTGCCATCGCCTCCCTGGCCGCCGTTGGGATTGCCCGGGAATTGCGGCGGGTATACAATAACGGCGAGGCGGTTTTTACCGTTCTTTGCCAGCAATGAAGTAATGTTATATGACTGGCGAAGATAAGCGCCGTAATGGGTTGTCTTATTAACGCGATGGCCATTCAGGTAAATATCGCAACCATCATTCACGCCCCTGAAATGCAGCCATACCTGGGCATCGCCGGCGGCAGGCTGTTCTGTAAAGTCCTTTACAAACCAATACGTATAATGATCGCGGCCGGTGCGGTAAATATCCGGGATCTTTTCATTGTTCATGCCATACATCGGATCGGGCACCTGTTTATTATCCAGGAGGGTGGTGAGCACCGTTCCCGGCACGGTTGCCGGCGTCCAGCCGGAAAGGGCATACCCCGGGTCTGAGAGTTGCTGACCGGTAACTTTTACGCCGGCAATATTACTGCATTGCCATCCGCTGTTGAGTTCATATTTTTCCTGGGCTGATAATCTTAAAAAAGACAGGAACAGCAGGCAGGAGATCGTTGATTTCCGAAACATAGTGCTTTATTTTACGGCCATTGTTCAATGCCGCAAAGATAGCACAACCGTATCCCGGATCAAAGCGGGTATTTCCCGTTGAAAGGCAGAAAAT
>NZ_DATMTE010000961.1:0-12193 GCF_035564935.1 Chitinophaga sp.
GGGGTTTATCAATGCTTTTTATGTTTACTGGCTTTTGTGCTCTTGCTGTTATGAGTGGTATCATCGCCTTTATCGTCCTGTTCTTCATTCTTCCTGCTGTCGAGGTTATCCCTGATTTCGGGGCGTGGCAAATTGGAGAATGATTGTTGTTTACTTTGCCGGGTATTTTCATTTCTGGTGCCTTTCATAAGATAAATTTTTGGTGAAGAATATCTAAGGGCCACAAAAGCAGTGCCTCTCTCCTTCCGGCTGCCTGTGGGCATATAGCGGAAAATAACGTGTCTGCTGTTCCACTTTTTGGCGTACAATATCCACAGTAATTTGCTGTGAGAGGAAGGCAGACGGGGGATAACTGAAATAATGTCAATGCCTTATGCCGGGCAATGCCCAGCCGCAGAAAACAGCGCATGATATCTGCTTATTATCTCCTGAACATAAAACTTATTTTTTATGAAAAACCTACCAGCTACCATCGGGCTCATGGGCCTTCTTACCCTCCTGGTTTTCTTCAGGGGTACTCCTGACAAGGCACAGGCTGCGCCGGTAACACCAGCCCGTATTGATCAGATTGAAGTATTTGCACAGGACACCTTTCCACCAAAGCCAATGGATACCGTAATGAAACATAAGAAGAAAAAAGACAGGAAAGGAGATACATCCTGGCCACAGAAGAGAGACACCTTATTCAGGTAATTTTAACAGAGGGGAAATTTCCCCTCTTTTTTATTGCTCCAGCGTACCAAATAAACCGTTCTTATAATCCTGTATGGCCTGCTCTGTTTCTTCAGCGGTATTCATCACAAAATTATCTTTCGCGGCTACCGGTTCATTGATGGGTTCAGCGCAAAGATATAAGAGGCGGGTATTTTCAAGTGCGGTGATATGCACATCGGGCTGTTCATCGTCTTTATCAAATACCACCAGGTGATAGCCTGGTACTTCTGTTCCGTTCACTTTTATTTTTCCATCCACTACATACAACAGCGTCCAGTATCCGCGTGTAGCCGTAAGCGTTACTTCGCGGTTTGCTTCCACTTGTCCCCAGATAGCCGTAATGGGTGTAAAGTTCTTCAGCGGCCCGGTTTTGTTCTCATAGTCGCCCCCAATAAGGGAGAGGTGTACGCCTTCTTTTCCTGCCACCGGGGGCATTTCTGCGCCTTTGATATACTGGTACCAGGGAGCTTCTCCCTTATGCGCCGCCGGTACATTAAACCAGAGCTGCAATAGTTCGTAGTTGCCGCCTTCTTTCAGAAATTGTTCCGAAGGGCCTTCGCTGTGCAGGATGCCTTTTCCTGCAAACATCCATTGCACATCGCCGGCAGTAACGGTCATAGCGTTACCAGCATTATCGCGGTGATAGCCCTGGCCCTGCAACATAAAGGTAACCGGTGCAAACCCGCGGTGCGGGTGCGGATGCAGCCTTTCTTCCGGCGATCCGGGCGCAAAGTATTTTGGCGGCATATGATGCACCACGATAAACGGGCTGGCAAAACGGAACTGCATAGTGGGCAGCGACTGCCGTACTACTTCGGTTTCTGTAATATGTTTTTCACGTCCTTCAAGCACGTGCAGGATCTTCTTCTCCATAAAAAACCATTTATCGGATCAGCCTTAACCGGGCTTTTTCCACGGAACTGCGGAACATCTTCAGGATCAGTACTTCGTAATCATCGATCATAATCACCTCTCCTTCCCGGGGAATGTTCCCGTGGATATAGTTAATTAAACCGGAAAGGGTTTCATAATGTTCACTTTCCGGCAACGGGTGGGGTAATAATTCATTGATATCCGCGATGTATTCATGTGCGTTCACAATAAAATTATCGTCTTTCTGCTCTACTATCGGGGCTTCATGATCATGTTCATCCTGTATATCTCCCACCAGTTCTTCCAGGATATCTTCCATGGTAACAATACCTTCCGTATCGCCAAATTCGTTGGTCACCACTGCCATTTGCAGACGCTGGCCCTGGAAGGTGCGCAACAGGTCTTTTATTTTCATGCTGTCGGGTACATAAAATACCGGCTTCATAATGTCTTTTATATTATGAAGCGTTTTTTCATGCATACCTTTTACCACATCTTTGGTATATACCACGCCTTTCAGCTCGTCGAGCGAGCCGCTGGATACGGGATAGCGGGAGTAACCGTCTTTGATCACCTGGTCTATCAGCTGTTCCAGGGGAAGATTGATATCAAGAGATGAAATATCCTTGCGGTGGGTAAGGATTTCCCTTACACGGCTGTCGTCGAACATAAACACGTTCTGGATCAGTTCCCGTTCGGTTTCCTCGATGGCGCCGCCTTCCTGGCTTTCAGAAATGATCAGTTTCAGTTCTTCTTCCGAGTGGATTTCCGACTCGCCTGCCGGTTTGATGCCCATAAGACGCAGGATGCTGTTAGCCAGGCCATTGAGCAACCATATAAAAGGGCGGAAGATGACGAAAAGGATCCGCAGCGGGATAGCCACCACCAGCGTGGTAGGCAGCGGTTTACGGATCGCCATTGATTTAGGCGCCAGTTCCCCGAAAACGATGTGCAGGATGGTGATAATGGTGAAGGCAATGGCTACGGCAATTACGTGGGTGGCGGCGAGTGAAATGGAAATGCCCAGGCGTTCCATCACCTGCAGTACGATAGCTGTCATTACCGATTCGCCTACCCAGCCCAGGCCCAGCGAAGCCAGGGTGATGCCCAGCTGTGTGGCTGCCAGGTAGCCATCCAGGTTGCCCAGGATGCTTTTAGCCGCGCCGGTGGCTCTTTTACCTGCAGCGCCGCCTTTACTGTTTATCTGGGAAGAACGTACTTTAACAATGGCAAATTCTGCCGCAACAAAAAATCCGTTTAATAACACTAATATAATTGTCCAGAAGAGTTGCCAAAGCATGTAGTTGTTAAATTGGTTCGCAACCCCAAATATAGGTAAATCAATTTTTATACGTCCGGGTATTTTAAGGAATTACAAATTATAAATTAAAATTCAGGAAGATATAAAGCAGGTTTTCTCTCCCCTTTTTGCAATTTTTTCTATACAGTCTACTAATTTCATAGAGTTTATGTATTTTGTGGAGAATTAAGGCTGGCACATTATAATAAAATGGAGAAAGAACTTACTACCCTTGCTGCATCTGCAGCTACGACCACAGGCGAACCCGATGCTGCAACGCTGCCGGTAAACGGCAATGCACCGGAAAGCGCCAACTTTAGAAAACAGCGCTGGATTTACGGTATAGCTGGCATCCTCATACTGGGGGTGATCCTTGGTGTGGCATGGTGGCAGTCGCCTGATTTCCGCACTTATGTGGAAGACGTACCTCCTACTTTCTATTATTTCCTGGTAGCCGGTTTTATTTTTGCCATGATCGACGGCGCCATTGGTATGTCATACGGCATTACCTCCACCACTTTTTCCCTGTCGATGGGCATTCCGCCTGCCTCTGCCAGTACGGCGGTGCATATTTCCGAAATCCTCAGCTGCGGTATTGCCGGCTGGATGCATATGCGGATGGGCAACGTAAATAAGAAACTATTCAGGATGCTGATATTACCCGGCATTGCCGGGGCAGTGATAGGCGCTTACCTGTTATCGTCGCTGGAACATTACGCACAATATACCAAACCGGTGGTATCGCTCTATACCCTGATCCTCGGCTCCGTGATCCTGATGCGCGCTATTAACGCGCAGCGTAAGAAACAGGTAGATAAAAAGATCACAAGAATAGGCCTGCTGGGCTTTGGCGGCGGGTTTATAGACGCCATTGGCGGCGGTGGCTGGGGTTCTATCGTACTGTCGTCCCTCATTGCAGGAGGCAGGCATCCCCGTTTTTCCCTGGGCACGGTAAAGGCTACCCGTTTTTTTATAGCCATGCTCAGTTCACTCACCTTTGTAACCGTACTGTATCATGTACACTGGGATGCAGTACTCGGCCTCGTTATAGGCAGCGCTATTGCTTCGCCTATTGCTGCGAAAGTATCCAATAAAATTTCTGCTAAAACTATTATGGTGGCAGTGGCGGTAATTGTGATCCTGGCAAGTATGAGAAGCATCTTTATGTTTGTGCATAAAATCATATAGCCACGGACGTTAGTCGTTGTTCACCTGCCGGCTTACCTTTAAAGTAATGGGCTTATTGATCTCGTATTCCACCAGGGCTTTAATGGTCACTTCATCCCTGTCGGTGAAAGGCTTTTCCGGGAGGAACTTCGGGTCTATGTCCACCTGGATTTCGGCGGTCCGGTCTTCAAAAAGATAGTTGTTACCGCGGAGCTTCTTTGTCACATAACCGGTCACCTTAACAATGGTGCTGTCGTTGTGCAGTTGCCGGGCATTGCGCATCACCTCTCCGATGGTGTAAGTCCGTTCCTGCAAAGCGAACAGGGGCAGCAACAAACATAGCAGCCAGCTTTTCATGATAAATATATTGGTTTGCTATCACCATAAACAATATTCGTGTCGGATTGTTCACCGGACAGATACATTTGGTTATCTTGTAAATTATAAACTTCGGGCATGGGATTCCTCAAAACGTACAGCAGTATGTTCTGGCTACTGGCTGGTATTATAGCCGGCAGTATAGCCGGGCTTATATTTGGTGAGCGTATCGCCGTTATCAAACCCCTGGGGGATGTTTTTCTGAACCTTCTTTTTACTGCTATCATACCACTGGTATTTTTTGCTATTTCAGATGCTATTGCCAACATTGAAGCGGGGCATAAGCTGGGCCGCATTCTTGGTGTAATGTCGCTGGTGTTCCTCGGCACTGTCCTGGTCTCTGCCTTTCTTACCATTGTGGCCGTATGGGTATTTCCCATTCACCAGCAGGTAACGCTTTCAAAAGAAGTGAACCTGGAACAACCTGGCAACTGGGGCGAGCAGGTGGTGCGGCTTCTTACTGTGAATGAATTTTATGAATTGTTGTCGCGCAAAAATATGTTGCCCTTTCTTATTTTCTCCGGGATGGTTGGTTTTGCCGCCATGCGTACCGGTGAAAAGGGCGCTGCCTTCCGGCAGTTCCTGCGCTCCGGCAACGAGGTGATGAAGGATATATTAACCCTCATTATGAAAGCGGGCCCTGTTGGTTTGGGCGCTTACTTCGCTTACCAGGTAGGCACTGTAGGCCCGCAACTGTTCGGCACCTACGCGCACTCCCTTGGTATCTACTATGGCTTTGGCATTGTATATTTTGTTGCTGGCTTCAGCGCGTATGCATTTATTGCCGGTGGTATACCCGGTATAAAGATCTTCTGGAAACATAACATTGTTCCTACGCTCACTGCTGTTGGTACCGGCAGCAGCATTGCCACGATCCCGGCCAATCTCCGGGCGGTAGAAAAAATGGGCGTTCCGCACGACATTGGCAATGTAGTAGTGCCGCTGGGGGCTACGTTGCATAAAGACGGCTCCAGCATTTCTTCCATCATAAAAATGGCTGTGGTATTTGCTATGTTCGGCAGGGGATTCGACAGCGTTGCCGTTATCCTCATGGCACTGGGCGTTACCGTTATCGCAAGTATTGTGGAAGGCGGTATTCCCAATGGCGGCTACATAGGCGAACTGCTGGTGATGAGCGTTTATGGCTTCCCGGTAGAAGCGCTTCCGCCGCTGATGATCATAGGCACCCTGGTAGATCCGCTGGCCACTATCCTCAATGCCACCGGGGATAATGTGGCTGCTATGCTTACAACCCGTTTTCTGCGAAAGCGGGCGATGGCAGTTTCGTAAACGCCTGCTCCAGGTCGGCCAGCAGGTCGGATGTTTCTTCCAGTCCTACCGATAAGCGGATCAGGCTATCGCTTACACCTGCTGCTCTTCTCTTTTCAGCAGGAATGGATTTATGCGTCATGGCCGCAGGGTGACATAGCAAGCTTTTAATGCCGCCAAGACTTTCCGCCAGTTTAAAATAGTGGGTAGCTATTACAAAGGCAGTTGCTGCTTCCGCAGTATCATCCTTTAGTGTAAAAGAAATAATACCACCAAACCCTTTGCTCTGCTGCTTTGCCAGCTCATGACCGGGATGCGATGGCAAGCCGGGGTAAAATACTTTATCTACTGCGGGATGTTTTTCCAGGTACTCCGCCAGCGCCTGCGCATTAATACCATGCTGTTTAATACGCAGGTGCAATGTTTCAATACCGCGTATCAGCAGGAAGCTGTCGAATGGCGAAAGTATGGCGCCGCAGGCATTCTGGTAAAATTTAATCTCCTCTCCCAGTTGCAGTGTTTTAGATACCACTACACCGGCAATAAGATCGCTATGGCCGCCCAGGTATTTTGTGGCGCTGTGAATCACCAGGTCGGCGCCCAGTTGCAATGGCTTTTGCAATACGGGGGAAGCGAAAGTATTGTCTACACAGAACAAACAGTTATGCGCTTTTGCAATGCGGCCAATGGCAGCAATATCTGAGATCTTCAGTGTAGGATTGGTAGGAGTTTCCAGCCATATCAGGCGTGTAGCGGGCGTGATGGCATTAAACACGGCCTGTGTATCTGAAGTATCCACATAGTTCACTTTAATGCCAAACTTCTCATATACTTTGTTGAACAAGCGGAAAGCGCCGCCGTAAATATCATCTACGGCTACAATTTCATCGCCTGATTTCAGCAGTTTAATTACCGCATCAATAGCTGCCAGGCCGCTGGAAAAAGCAGATGCAGTAGCGCCTCCCTCCAGTTTTGCAATGATCTTCTCTGCGGTTTCACGGGTAGGATTATTTGACCGCGCGTAGTCGTATCCTTTATTTACACCAGGCGCCTCCTGGATAAAAGTAGAGGTTTGGTAAATAGGCACGGCAATAGCGCCTGTTTGCGGATCTACGGGAATAGAATGGATCAGTTCTGTGATTGTGCTCATCGTTTGTTTGGTTTTTAGTTTGATGAAAATTGATTAAACAGGTTCGTTGAATGAGCTTATCAGGAAGGTGGGGGCATAAAAAAAACTCACCTGGAGCCAGATGAGTTTTCTAATTATTTGAAACAATAATATACAGTAAAACTATTGATCTGACTTATCTTTCCTGGTCCGTAAACCGGGATGGATGCAGCACCTTTCACTGTTTGCACAGTGATGGTTGCTAAGGTATCGTCGGGCCATGTCCCTCCTCCTTTCTTGATAAGCTATTTAAAGAACTGGTGCAAAGATAAGACAGAAAAAATAACTTCCAAATTTATTTTCCTACAAAATTAGTAGACTATTTAGATTTCGCTACTGTCTGCCGGATCCCTTCTTCATAGGAAGTAGGTTTCACGTTGAAATGCTGTTCAAATTTTGAAGAGTCGAAAATATAAGGGTGATTATTCTGGTATAGCATTTCCTTTATTTCGCGGATGGTGGTATCAAACAACCCGGATAAAGTGAGCATAAAGCTTCCCAGCTTCATATACTTCGGTTTTGCGTTCATTTGCGAAGCAATGAGTTGTATATACGCCTTTCCGTCCGGCGCAGGCCTGGCGGTAGGCAGGTGCCATACCTGGTTCCAGGAAGTATCGTCCTGCGACAACAGGTACAAGCCTTTGGCAGCATCCGGTGTAAAGGTATAACTATGCGGCTGATCGTCTTTTCCCAGCCACATAGCGCTGCTGTTCTTTTTGAACTTATCGATGACCAGCAGGTTAAGAAACCCGGTTTTATCGGCGCCGGGACCGTAAAAATCGGCAGCCCTGGCAATAGTAGCGGTGAGGTTACCGGCCTTTACTTCATTGAGCAACTGCGTGGCAATGGCTGCACGAACGGCGCCTTTCTTACTGGAAGGATGATACGGGGCGTCTTCTTTCATGGGACCGTTTACTAACCCGTACATATATACATTATCGAAGAAAATGAGTTTCGCGCCGGCCTCTTTACATGCGTCAATTACATTGGTCATGATCTTTGGCCAGGCGTCTGCCCATACTTTGATATCATATTTAAGTCCGGCAGTGAGGAACACTACGGTACTGCCTTTTACCGCTTTTTTTGTTTGAGCGGCATCGGTGATATCTGCCGGTACCAGGTCGGTAATCCCTTCAATGGATTTAGGGGAACGGCTTACGAGGCGCACCCGCTTTTGATGCTTTACCAGTTCAGCGGCCAGTTCATTGGCAATAATGCCGCCGGCGCCAAGAATGGTATATAAGGGCTGGATAGAAGAATCAGACATAAAATAAAGGATGTGTGTTTATAAATAGACGAATGAGTGAACGGAATATTTTATCTCAGGGATCCAGCGGATCAAAAACGTTTACCTGCAGGGAACGGAGATCGGGCAGGAACGACAAAAAGTAAAGGTCCGTTTGTTTAACATCTGCCGCAGGCATATATCCCAGTTCCGTTGTACAGCGTTTGGTAAACATCGGGCTGTTAACATACGCCACATGCATGATATCGGAAACGCACATCATCCTTTTATCAACCGGGATACCGCTTTGCCACATGATCCTTATGGCATTGCGCACGTTGGTGGTGGTATGACGGGCATAGGGGTCCACCATTACCGCAGCCGCAGGGATCTTTAATTCGTTTACCAGGTATTTCCTCATTTCCACTGCTTCGGAATACCGGGTTCCTACAGGCCGTACATGCCCGCCGGATACAATAATAAAAGGCGCCATTCCTTTACGGTACAATTCCGCCCCCGTACGGCAGCGGCTTCTACCGGTTTCGCTCAAAGGCTCTGTTGCCACCGGGCTTGCACCCAGGATAAGCATAGCGGTATAAGGATATTTACGCCAGTCCGTTTGCTTTACCATTTTGTAAGCAGCTTCGTTGGTGGCGGATAAAGGTTCATAACGTATGGCTTCATCACGGTGGTTCAGCTCCAGCAGCGCCAGCGCCACATCCAGCGACGGCTGGAAGAACAGCCCGGCCTTCTTCTCCGCTGCCTGTATCATTACCTGTTGTATCATCGACCTGTAAGCGGGCGACCATACATAATAGGTGGCAGAATCGATCACGGGATAACGGAGCCCCTTTCCATTCGTATAGGCGTTGAGGATATAGTTCACTCCATCGGCAGCGTCTTTCCAGGCAAGGCTCAGCAATGTGGCATCGGTTTTATCTGCATACAACTGGAACATCCCGCTGCTACGCATTTCGTTTAACAGGCGGCCCACTTCCTTTGGATGCCGCTGTAATAAATCGAGGAGGGCAGCGTTTACCTCAGCGCTGCTACGTGCTGAAAATTGCAGCGAAGCGGTAAGATCGCCGCTACTCACGGGATGGGCTACACGCTGCTGGTATTCATTTCCAAGCGCGCTGAGCGCACTGTCGTTGCCCAGGAGCCGCGACAGGCCCGGTACCTGCTCCATCAGGGTAAACAGGTAAAAGATCCTGTCCTGCAACGCACTGGTTCCTTTATGAAATTTGTAGTGCAGGTCAGGAGAGGCAGGCTGACCAAAAGTGCATGGCCACAATACCAGGAGCAGCAGGCCCGTTAGAAAACAGTTTTTCAGATAATGCATCAAAGCAGGTATTACGGCAACAATAATACAAAGGAAAACAAATCTATCGACCTGGTATATCAGCCAATAAAAATGTTACAATAACAATAATACAAAAGGAAAAGAGAACTTCATCTTTTCAAGTGAAACATAATGGTTATTTTATATTCCAAAATTTACACCTTGAAGCCTGGCACTATATGAAACTTTTAATAAGTAAAAAAATATAATGTATTAAATAAGATCATACATAGAAGATTCAGCAGAAATTACATATCTATTCTTTTTGTTTTTCATTGATTATCTATTAGTTACGGAACATAAAATGACTATTTTCGCACCGGTTTAGCCACCAGGCCAACGTCCCAATCTATAGTAACAATGTATACAACCCACGAAAAAAAAACCTTTGTACGTTATGCCGTGTTAACGATAATGGTGATTGTTCTGATGACCTTTTTTATGATCATCTCTCTAAGAAAAAAAGAGTCAACGCAGTTAGGCATAGTTGTTAAAGACCTTGTTGCCACTAAAACAGATGCAGGTCATATTGACCAGGCAGTGCAATTACTGTATGCGGCAGACAATAACTTCCGCGTATATACGCTTACATACGACCGTAAATACCTGAATACTTATGTTGACCAGTTGAGTAACATAACCGCGCATCTGGACAGCGCCATGAGTTCCACGGGAAATGAAAAACAGGTAGAGGCCCTGCTGGCCGACAAAGTGCGGAAATCACAGCTGTTCTTACAGACACGGCTATACGTAGACTCGTTACTGCAGCTATCGCAGGTATGGGATACTGCCAGCGCACCGCTCCCGCTGCAACAGCTGGGTAATATTAAAATGCCGGCGCCGGCCCCGAAAGCTGATACAATTATTACCACGGAAACCGCCACTACCAAAGGCCGTAAGAAATTGCTGGGCCGTATTAAAGATGCGATCAGTAATAAGTCGCAGGTACAGCAAACCAGCCAGCAGGTAAAAATTGTGCAATACGATACCAACACAGACGGTAAAGCTTTCTCTAAAGATCAGCTCGCGAAAATACAGGCTGCCTATAATAAATTTATCAGGGACGCCACCGATAGCCACAATAACCTGAAACAGAAAGAATACGCCCTGGTGATTGCCAATGAACGGCTGTTTTCTGAACTGCTTCACCTTATAGCCGACCTGAAGCAGCACATAGTTGAAGAATCTGATAAAAGACGGTTACGGCTGGGCCAGGATATTGATCATTCCCTCTACCGGCTGGATAAGCACAATTACTGGGAAATCCCTCTCATCCTGTTACTGGCGGGTATCATTATATATGGCATCATCCGGTTATACCGCTACGACCTGGCACTACTAAGGGCAAAGCAAGAAGCCGAAAAGTATGCACAGCAGAAAAGCGATTTTGCCGCCACCATCAGCCATGAAATACGCACGCCGGTACAGTCCCTGCTGGGATATGCGCACCTGCTGGAACGCGATAAAAATCCTGAAACGGTGCCGGCTATACGACATTCTGCAGAAATGCTGTTACAGGTGGTAAATAACGTGCTTGACTACACGCGGATGGAATCCGCAGAACCGGTATTGAGAGAAGAAAAATTCTCTCCCCGCATTGCCATTGAAGAAGTATGTAAAACGCTGGCGGTACAGGCAGAAATGAAATCATTGCCGCTGGAAGTAAATATTTATTTTCCCAGCACATTAATTGTAGTGGGCGACGCATTCCGGTTGAAACAGGTACTGATCAACCTGGTAGCCAATGCTATCAAGTTTACGGAAAAAGGCAGTATTACCGTTACCGCACATATACGTGACAACAACTTATTACAGGTAAGCGTAAAAGATACGGGTGTTGGTATTTCACATAAAGAACTACCTTTAGTGTTCAATGCTTTCTCCCAGGGAAATAACCATTATCACAAAGGAAGCGGGTTGGGGTTGCATATTTCTAAAAAAATCATCGATCTGCACAACGGAAAGATTCATGTGGAAAGCCTTCCAGGAAAAGGCACCACTTTTTATTTTGAAATCAGGTACAGGCTGATGAGCTCATCTCCTGCCACCAAAAAAATCATTGTCCCCGTGAGCAATACATCTACAAACGCAACTATTCCCGCCGGCATCCGTTTACTGGTGGTGGAAGACAGTATCCTCAACCAAAAGTTACTGGCCCTGATGCTGGACAGAATGCAGGCTTCCTATCTGATTGTTTCTTCGGCAGAAGAAGCCCTGAAAGCATACGAACGGGAAGCTTTCGACTTTATTCTGACAGATATTGACCTTCCCGGCATTGATGGGCTTATGCTCACCAACATGATACGGGCGCTGCCCGACCCGAAAAAAGCGGCCGTAACCATTATTGCCATTACCGGTAATGTGATGGATGATGACATTGAACTGTACCTCCGCTCCGGCTTAAATGACTACATCATGAAGCCTTACCGCGAAGAAGATATCCTGGAAAAAATTACCAGGCATCAGCAAATGGCTTAACTTGCGGAATGACTATCGCAGACCAGATCATTTCATTCAACGGCCAACTGCATTTCCCGGGCAAACTGCCTGCCGGCATCCGTGTGATGAACCCTTTCCGGGAAGGCCCCGGTATTATGGATATCATGAAACAGTTCTACAAAAAGTTTTATGATGATAAACAACCGCGGCAACTGATCCTGGGTATCAATCCCGGCCGGCTGGGATCCGGATCAACCGGCGTTCCCTTTACAGATACCAAACGTATGTGGGATAAATGCGGTATCGAAATCACCGGGC
>NZ_DATMTE010000962.1:0-11496 GCF_035564935.1 Chitinophaga sp.
GTTTAATCCTGAGTCAGACAAAATCCGCATATATCTTCCAAAATCTTTTAAAATCACAAAAGATAAAATCAGGGTAATCAGTGTAATCAGCTTAATCCTGAGTCAGACAAAATCCGCTTATATCTCCCCCAATCTTTTTTAATCATTACAAAATCAAATCAGCGAAATCAGTATAATCAGTTTAATCCTGAGTCAGACAATCTCCCCGCCGAAGGCGGCCAATAATTTTTTACACAAATTATCCGCCAATTGCTTATTTTAGTCATCAAATCGAGAATCCAGTGGGCAATGAAGAAGCTGTTCTGTTGCAAAGGCTGCAGCAAGGGGATACCGGGGCGTATATAACACTATATGATCAGTATTACCCCTCACTTTACACTTATATCCTCCACTTCATTAATATTCCGGAACTGGCCGAAGATGCACTACAGGAAGTGTTTATAAAGATCTGGGAAATTAGGGAGCGGATCAACCCTGAATTATCATTCAGTGGTTACCTGTACCGTATTACCAGGAATCATGTGTTTAAACTCTTAAAGAAAATCAGTGCCGATGCTGCCCTGCGCTTACAGGTAATGCAGGAACTACAGCAACAAACCGAAGATGCGGATACTGCACTGCTCTGGAAACAATATGAATCTTTATTACACCAGGCCATCGCCCAGCTGCCTCCTCAACGGCAGAAGGTATTCAGGCTATGCCGCGAAGAAAGCAAAAGCTACGAAGAAGTAGCCGTAGAACTGGGCATTTCCCGGAATACCGTAAAAGAACATATGGTGCTGGCCATGAAAAGCATTAAGTTCTTCTTTTATACCAACACAGACGGTATTCTCCCGCTGCTGTTGATTTCTGGCCTCCTGCTGGATACCTCCAGGTAATTTTTTTTCTCCCCCCACCCACCCTACCTTCTTTTTTTGGGATAGTAATATATATGCCCACAGGAAAGAACAATGAATATTACCAGGTATTGCTGCAACGCTGGCAACAACGGACCTGTAGTCCGCAGGAAGCCCTTGAGCTGATGGACTACCTGCGGGACGACGCCTCCGGCCGTACCCTCCTGAACGAAATGCAGGCCGCTTTCCGGCAGGTACAACCGGGTAGTGGTACTTATTCCGGAGAACCCGGCAACAGGGTCCGGAAGGAGCTGTTACAGCATGTACAGGGCACACCGGTGGTACCATTCTCTCCCCGGAAGAATTTTGGCCGGTTTAAACTGGCGGCAGCAGCAGTGGCTGTACTCGGGCTCACTATCCCGGCCATCTACTTTTTCAGACAACCAGTAGCCACCACCGTGGCAGTAACCACGAAAAAGGACATACCTGCAACTACAACGCCCGGAGGACACAAGGCGGTGCTCACACTGGCCAACGGCGAAAAAATAATACTGGACAGCGCCGGTATCCGGCAACTGGCACAACAGGGCAACAGCGCCGTACATAACCAGGGCGGACAACTGGTATATGTTAAAACACAGGGAGCCGGCAACACCCCCATTTATAACACGCTCACCACCGGCCCGGGGGAAACCTACCCGCTGGTACTGGCCGATGGCAGTAAAATATGGCTGAATGCCGCTTCTTCTATCCGGTTCCCGGCCACCTTTGCCGGAGAAGAACGCCGGATAGAACTTACCGGTGAAGCATATTTTGAAGTAGCACCCGATGCCCGCCGGCCTTTCCGCGTACTGGTAAACCAGGTAACGGTAGATGTACTGGGCACCAGCTTCAATATCAACTCCTACGCAGATGAAGCTACTATTAATACCACCCTGCTGGAAGGCGCAGTGAAGGTAAACAGTAAGAAAGGAAGTATACAACTGGCCCCGGGTGAACAATCACAGATAAGCCCCAACGGCAACGTAAAGAAAGTAACCGGTGTAAACACCGCTGAAATAACCGCCTGGAAAGAGGGATACTTCCAGTTCGAAAGCACGGATCTTACTACTGTACTGCGGCAGTTCTCCCATTGGTATGATGTGGAGATAGTATACGAAGGCCAGCTCAGGCCCCGGAAATTTTTCGGGATGATCAGCCGGCGCAGCAGCCTCGTAAATGTTTTAAAAATGCTGAATGCCAACGATGTCAATTACCGCTTAGAAGGAAAAAAACTAATTATACAAGGCGATTAAAGCCTGGAAGTGAACAATTATATCAACCAGTATGACGGGAATGTTCATTGTAACAAAAACTTGTTAAGGAAGATAGCACAACCAAACCATTCTCTCAATCAAAACTCAGCACAAGTATGCAATTACGTACTATTGCCAGTTCCCGGTGTAAGAGCAGCCGGCATCTAACCAAACATCTGAAGGCCGGTCAGTTCCTGGCCCTGCTATGTTTCGCTGCTACGGCACAGGTGAGCGCAGCCCCGGATCAGGTAGTAAGCCTGTCGATGAAAAATGCCACTGCCAAAGAGGTGTTCCGGGAAATCAACAAACAAACCGGCCTCAATATCCTGGCTGATGAAGCCTTACTGGAAAAAAGCGGCAGGGCCAATATCACAGTGAGCAACATGCCTGTAAACGATGCGCTGAATCTTTTTATGCGTAACCAGCCCCTCACCTACAGTATTGAAGGAGGCGCTATTATCGTAAAAACAAAACCCCTGGTGCAACCGGCTACCACGCCGCCACCACCCATTGAGGTGCACGGCGTGGTTACTACAGAAAAAGGCCAGCCCCTGCCCGGTGCTACGGTAACCGTAAAAGGTACCAAACTCGGTACCGTTACTAATACCGACGGTAGCTTTAAGATCAATGCCAACCCCGGCGAAACACTGGAAATTTCCATGGTGGGTTTTAAAACCTGGTCGGTGAAATTTGATGGCAAAACCACCAGCTTTAAAGTAACGCTTTCCGAAGAGGTATCTAACCTTACAGACGTAGTAGTAGTGGGTTATGGTACTACTAAAAAGAAAGACCTCACCGGTTCTATCAGCTCCATTTCCAGCGAAGACATGAACCTCGGCGGCGTAACCAGCAATGCTGCACAGGCCATACAGGGCCGCGCTGCAGGGGTGCAGGTGAGCCAGTCGAACGCCGCGCCGGGCGGGCAAACCATTGTGCGCATCCGCGGCGGCAACTCTATCAAATCCACCAACGAACCCCTGTACGTGGTAGATGGCTTTCCCTCCGAAACAGGAAAGGACATCAACCCGAACGACATCGACGATATACAGATCCTTAAAGACGCCTCTTCCACCGCTATTTACGGCGCCCGCGGCGCCAACGGTGTAGTGATGATCACTACCAAAAGAGGGAAAAGCGGCAGGGCCTCCATCCAGTACGATGGCTATTATGGCACACAAAAGATCGTAAAGGAATATGATAAAATGAATGGCCTGGAAAATATGCAGGTCACCAATGCCAAAGCCATCGAAAAAGGACAACCCGCTTTTTATACCGCCGCAGATCTGGCCAGTGGCCGTAACAACGACTGGTTTAAACTCGCTACCCGCCCGGGCATCGTGCAAAGCCATAACTTAAGCGTGAGCGGGGGTACCGCGGAAGACAGGGTAGCATTGTCTGGCAGCTACTTCAAACAGGATGGTGCGCTGAAAAATACCTCTTTTGAAAGGTATTCTGTGAGATTGAATTACGATAAGCAATTCGCAGCACGCTTTAAAACAGGAGCCAGCGTATATGCATCACATGCGTATACCAACTTCAAAACCTATGATGGCAACATTGTACCTTCCAACGTAATGTACGGCGTGATCACCGCCTCACCAGCCATTCCCGTTTACAACGACGACGGCACCTACGCCCGGTTCAAAGGAAGAGATAACCCGCTGGCCTGGCTGATGGCGCCTACCAACGACCGGTTCGAAAACAAAGTGAACATTAACGTATATGCAGATTACCAGATCCTGGACGGCCTTAACTTCCGTGTGAACGGCGGTAGCGAATATACCACCACCAAAGAAGGTACCTATCTTCCACGCGACCTGGTAGACGGTGAAAAAGTACAAGGTAAAGCCAGCCTGAACGACCTGGCCATTTCCCGTAACCTGGCGGAAGCCTACTTCACTTACCGCAAAGTATTTAATACCATTCACTCCCTCAATGTGGTGGCAGGGGTTTCTTACCAGTCCGATAAATACGAAAGACATTATTCACAGGTACAGAAGTTCAGCACAGATGCATTTCTATATAAGAACCTGGAAGCGGGTACAGAACGGTTATCCAACATCAGCAGTGTGATCCCTTCTAAAATGGCTTCCGCCTACGGCAGGGTAAACTATTCCCTGAAAGATAAATACCTGGCCACCGTAACGGTACGCCGCGACGGATCATCCAGGTTTGGCGGTAACACCCGATTTGGTATTTTCCCATCAGGCTCTCTTGCCTGGAGAGCAGGTGAAGAAGAATTTATCAAGAACCTGAACATTTTTTCTAACCTGAAAGTGAGAGGCGGCTACGGCGTTACCGGTAACGACAGGATCGGTGATTATATTTATCTTCCAACATTCGGAGCCACCAACGTATCGCTTGGAGAAGGCAGCGACAGCTACGGAGGAATTGTGGCTACCCGTTTGGCGAATGCCGACCTGCAATGGGAAAGCACGGCGCAGCTGGACCTGGGTATTGATATGGGCTTTTTCAACAACCGCGTTTCTGCTACTATTGATTACTACCGGAAAAAAACCAACAGGCTGATCTTTGATATGCCTATCGGCGACTGGAACGGTTTTGCGGTGCAAACCGTAAACGCCGGCAGCATTGAAAATAAAGGTATTGAGCTATCTGTAACTACAGAAAACATCGTGAATCATGCGTTCACCTGGAATACCACCGTAAACATCGCCTACAATAAACAAAACTGCCTGGACCTGGGCGGCCGCCCCTATATCATCACTCAAACCGCTAACCTCTACGGCGGCCGCGGTATGGACTTTACAAAACTGGAGCCCGGAAGGGAACTAAGTACCTTCTATGGTTATATTTATGATGGTGTAATAAAAACCGGGGAAGCGCATCCCGCGCAACCCAACTCCAAACCAGGCGACCCTAAATTCAAAGATATTAGTGGCCCCGACGGTAAGCCGGATGGCATTATCGATGCCAGCGACCGCACCTATCTCGGACATGCCAACCCGCATTATATCTATGGTATCAATAACAACTTTGCCTATAAAGGTTTTGAACTGAACATTTTCCTGCAGGGCGCACTGGATTACAGCCTGTACAACGGAACCGGTCTGGTACTGGAATCCGGTCCCGGTAAAGCTGCACTGAACAGGTGGACCACCAACAACGAAAACACCGATATACCCAGAGACGGATATGCGATTGCCTACGGCGGTTTGATGAACTCCCGCTTCGTGGAAAACGCCTCCTACCTGCGCTGTAAAATGCTGATGCTCGGTTATAATATCCCGGTGGCCAAAACTTTCCTGAAAAGCCTGAGAGGCATTAAGGTATACGGCTCCGTACAAAACTTATTTACTATCACTAAATATACAGGGTCAGATCCCGAGGTAAACAGCAATCTCAATAGCGGCGGCAGTAACGCTAACCTGTCGTCAGGACTGGATTATACCGCCTTCCCTGCTTACCGCACGTTTACCGCGGGTCTTAAATTGAACTTTTAACCTGTAAATCCGGAACAAATGAAATACGCATATATCGCACTCACCACCTTACTGCTCGGCGCCAGTTCGTGCAAGAAACTGGTGGAACCCAAAGTATACAGTTACCTCACGGATGCCAATGCGTTCCTCACGCTAAGCGATGCCAAAGCCGCCGTAAACGGCGTTTATTCAAGGCTTAAGCAACCCAGCGGCAAATCGGATGCATGGATGTATTACGCCGGCTTCCAGGTAACCATTTCTGACCTTACCACGGATGTGGGCCATGCCAGTTCCGGCGGCGACGTAGGACTGATGTCCGACTGCCAGTGGGCGCCAGCCAATACCTACCTGGCCTTTGCCTGGCAACATCAATATAAACTGGTGGCGGATGCCAACATCTCCCTCTATTATATTCCTAAAATGACCAGCATTACAGATGCACAAAAAGATCAGTTCACCGCGGAACTCCGCTTCCTGCGCGCACTTGGCTACGTGGATCTGACAGACGCATTCGGGCCGGTAATACTAGTAACAGAAGAAACCGTTGAAAAGAATATTGCGGAACCGGACTACGAAGCGGCATTGCCTACCACGCCGGTAGCAGAGATCAATAAGATGATCATCAGCGACCTGGAATTTGCTGCCGCCCATCTTCCTGCAGATTATCTGAACAGCGATATCTACAGCACAAATGATATTGGCCGCGCTACCAAAGGCGCCGCATTGTCTTTGTTATGCAAGTTGTATATGCGGGAACACGAATGGCAAAAAGCGCTGGACCTCACCACAGAGATCATGAAACTGGGTTATGGATTATATCCCACCTATGCAGGATTGTTTGCAGAGAAAAATAAATGGTGCCAGGAAAGCATCTTCAGCGCACTGGCAGATCCCCTGGTAGATGCCGTTGAAATCATGAATCACTTTGGCCCGATCAATAACCCGCAGGTAACAGACAGGTGGCAGTATTTTGCTTTAACCTGGTATTTCTGGAATACCTTCGGTGCAAACGACGACCGTAAGAAAATGTTCTATTCCGACTATACCGGTACCGATGGTTTGCATTATATGCAGGCGCCTCCGGGACAAACCAATCCGCCGGACGGCTACTACTACATGCCGGATGTGGCCACTACCAAGTTCGCCGATCCGAACGGCTCCACTACCTATTACGATGGTCACGTATTCCCGATACTCCGTTATGCCGATATCCTGCTGTGCAGGGCCGAAGCGCTGAATGAGCTGAATGGCCCCAACAGCGAATCCATCGGGCTTATTAACCAGGTGAAAGACCGCTCCCATGCTACCAACCTCGGTGCCGCAGGTACCTTCACCAAAGAAAGTTTACGCGATGCCATTTTGCAGGAACGCGGATGGGAATTTTTCTTTGAATGTAAACGCAGGCAGGATCTGATCCGCATGGGCAAATACGAAAGCGTGGTAAATAAGTATCTTACTGCAGTAGGAAAAACACCGACCATTAACCTGGCGCGTGACAAATATTTTTCCTACCCGCAGGCGCAAACGGATCTTAACAAAAATCTAAGCAACAGCGGTCGCCGTCAATAACAACTGTCATTATCTTTCTAAATTATTCAATATCGATGATCTCATTGAATAAATTACGACGCCTGCTGCCATTGCTGTCAATGGCAGCGGCGTTGTTACTGTTTGCGCCGGGCTGTATGAACAGCGGTGGTAACGATATTGTTTCCATCACGCTTCTTCCGCAGGGACAAAACGCCATTAAGGTAAAAACCATTATCCTGTGTACGGATACCGCAGATGCAGCCGTGGAATACTGGCAGAAAGGACATGAACAGCAACGTACCATTACACGGCTGTCTGCACACCGGATCAGCCATACCATTATACTTACCAACCTGCTGCCCGAAAAGGCTTATGAATACAGGGTTTTAACCGGTCATGGGAAGGATCTTTACCCGAGCAAAACCTATACATTCAATACATTTGGTTTACCCGCGTGGATGAAAGATATGTTCAGCGTGGTTTGCCCCGACAGTTCCGTGTTACCGGCCGCTTTTAAGAAAGGCTATGTAATGCTTACCCGCCGCGACGATCCCGGTATTCTTTTCCTGCTTAATGCAAAAGGCAACATTGTTTGGTACCACCAGGTAAGCGGTACCGGTTTTAAAGTAGCACGGTTTACAGCGCACAATACTTTTCTCACGTTATTGGGCGGCCCGGGCTATGAAACCAGTTATGGCGACCAGATCCTGGAACTGGATCTTTCCGGTGACACACTCGCTAACCTGAAAAAAGGACAACAGGATTTCAAACAAACCATTCATCACGAAATACTGCTGAACCAGGAAAACCAGTTTGTAACGCTTTGCGTGGAAGAAAGGATCTGTGACCTTAGCAGTAAAGGCGGCAGCAAACAGGACACCGTAAAAGGCGATGGCATCCTGGTGCTGGACAGGCAAGGCAAACAGGTATGGAAATGGACAGTGTTTGATGTGCTGAACCCACTGGACGATAAAAATATCTTAAAAGAAAAACAAGACTGGATGCATGCCAACTGCATCGCGTTTGATACAGATGGCAACTACCTCGTTTCTTTTTATAACAACGGGCAGATATGGAAGATAGATGCGCACACCGGCAAACGCCTGTGGACATTCGGAAAGAACGGCGACTTTGAAATGCCTGCCGCTTCGCTATTTGACCAGGCGCACGCACTGCATATCAATGAACACGGCGAACTGATGTTCTTCGACAATGGCGTGAGCAAAAAAACATCCAGAACACTTTCTTTTAAACTGGATGAAAACAAAAAACAGGCAACACTTCGCATCAACACCATCCTGCCGCCGGAAAATTACAACGAACGGATGGGCAGCAGTTATTTGGTAAGCGACACTACCCTGCTGCAATGCGCTACTAAAAGAAATACGGTAATACTCACCAACTTCGGGGGAAGATTTCTCTGGCTGCTGAGAACGGGCATGTCGTCTTACCGGGCTTCTTTTATCCCGGCGGAGAAACTGGCTCCCTACATTATTCAGCCGGGTTATGAACAATAATTGTGTACTACAAAAAAATTATACATGAGAAGCTTAATTGTGATCTGCGGAATCTGTTGCTGGGGGATAGCTATGATATCTTCCTGCGGATCAGCCGTAACAGGAGAAACAAAGGCCACCGCACTTGTACAACCGGACAGCGTTTCCTATATTAATATCGACACCACGCTTATACCCGATGATCAGTTCGGCGAGTCGGTAAAATACGGCCGGGAACTCATGATCAACACCGCCCGCTATATAGGGCCGGATGGCAGCGCGGGCAAATACCTCGGCAATAAAATGAACTGCACCAACTGCCACCAGGATGCAGGTACCAAAGCATTTTCGTTCAACCTGATGTCATCACACGACAACTACCCGCAATACCGCAGCAGGGAAGGCAAAGTGCTTACCCTCGCAGAAAGGGTTAACAACTGCGTAATGCGGCCGCATAATGGCAAACCCTTACCACTGGATAGCAAAGAAATGGTGGCCTTCCTTTCCTACTTCAAGTGGATCAGCACCTTTGTGCCTAAAAACAAACCTTTTAAAGGCGCCAAAAACCTGCATCTTACTTTCCCCGACATAGCTGCCAACCCGGAAAACGGGCAGGTACTTTATCAAACTAACTGTGCCCGCTGCCATGGCCCCAATGGAGAAGGACAATGGAACGCAGATAAAAGCACTTACGTATACCCGCCACTGTGGGGCAACACTGCCTACCAGCCAGGCTCCAGTATGCATCGTGTTATAAAACAGGCTGAATGGCTGAAAAACAATATGCCTTATGATAAGGCCACACCAGGCAAACCCTTTCTCTCCGACCAGGAAGCAATAGATATTGCCGCATTTGTAAACAACGACAAGATCCACTCCCGGCCCAATCCCAAAAGCTTTGACTACCCGCACATGGCTGAAAAAGCCATCGATTACGACCAGGGTCCCTTCGTGGATACGTTTTCCGTGGCTCAGCACAAATTCGGCCCCTACCAACCCATCATCAACTACTGGAAAGCGAAAGGGTTAAAGCCGGTATATTAGCGAAGGATCGCCTTCGGCGATGGAAATTGTCTTGGAGCAGGATTAAACTGATTACACTGATTTCGCTGATTTGATTACTTTGGATTTAAAAGGACTTGGGGAGATTTAAGCGGATATTTTCGCTTAGATCTCTCCAAATCTTTTAAAATCATTACAAAATCAAATCAGGGTAATCGGTGTAATCAGTTTAATCCTGAGTCAGACAAACTCCGCTCTACCAGCCGGGGTTTTGCACCAGTTTTTTATTCCGGTCTATTTCAGACTGAGGGATCGGGAACAGGTAATGCTTCTTCTGGAATACCCTCGTTTCGAATACTGTTTTCTTGTAAAAAGAAAGGTCCGTTAAACTGGTGCCGGCATCTACGTCCATTCCGTAAAAAGGGCCGCCATCGGTTTGTTCTGCAATTTTCCAGCGACGGGTATCAAAATAACGATGGCATTCAAACGCCAGCTCCACCCGGCGCTCACGATGGATACGCTCCCTCATTTCTGCCTGCGGTAAGCCGCCTGGTAAGGCGGGAATGCCCGCACGTTCACGGATCGCATTCACATATGTCAGGATATCCGCACTTCCGGGCTGGGACTCATTCAACGCCTCCGCATAGTTGAGATACATTTCAGCAAGCCGGAACAATACAAACGGACGGTACACATAACGGCTCAAACGGGGATAGGTATCGGGATGATAGTTTTTACGTACCAGGTAACCCGTGCGGGAGTAATCGTAAGTACCTCTCTTACCGGTGTTGCCGGTATTGAACAGCTCTACTTTCTTCTCTCCTTCACTTTTGTTAAACCAGGTCATACCGTTATAAGTGATGCACACATAAAACCGGGGTTCCCTTCCTACATACATGTTGTAAGTGCCCGCAGTAGTGTAGCGGGTATCGGTAGTGGAAAATCCTGAAGACACATACCCTGATCCCGTTTCATCAATGGCTTTTCCGTTTTCCATAAAAAACGCATCCACCATTTGCTGGGTGGCGGCAACACCGCTCCAGCCGCCGGCAAAACGGGGGGAGCAGTGTACTTCCCATTGATCTACACCGTTACCTGCACGCGCAAAGATCACCTCTTTATTCCAGGGCGACATAATAGCATCGCGGCAGGAAGCAAACGGATCATAAGCCCCGCTGGCGTCATTTACTTTGTACAACTGGAAGAGGTTAAGGTCAATCACTGCTTTGGCGGCATCTGCAGCTTTCTTCCATTTATTCACATCATAGGTAGTGCTCACCAGCGGCTTGCCATCCTGGTTGTTGAAGCTGGCGTAATCGGCGTTGCCATTAAATTGCGGACTGGCGGCATACAGCAGCATTCTAGCCTTTACAGCCATGGCCACCGGCCTGGTGATGCGGCCGTATTCCAGTTCATCGGATTGCTGCAATGGCAGGTCCTGCCCCGCACGGTCCAGTTCAGAAGCAATAAAATCCACACACTCATCGTAGCTGCTGCGGGGTATCTGTGTTTCATCAAACGGTACATCCGGCGCCAGTATGCTTTCGCCAAGTAAGGGCACAGGACCATACTGCCGCAGCAATCCAAAATAAAAATAAGCACGGAGAAAGCGGGCCTCCGCCTTATAACGCTTAATAATATCTGCACCGCCGGGCTGATCGAGTATCTCTTTGCATTTATCTGCATTCTCCATAAAGTAGGTAGCAGAACGGATGCCTTTATAATAATCCATCCAGAAATCAAAGAAACCGGAAGTAGGGTCCCAGCTACCGATGTTCATAAAGTAAGAATTGTAGCCGCTCCTGGCCCAGGTCATATCTGCTTCATCGGAAGCGCCCGTCCATGGATTACTTTGCCACTGGTTACTTTCATCCCTTACATAGGAATATACATT
>NZ_DATMTE010000963.1:0-1793 GCF_035564935.1 Chitinophaga sp.
GTCATCCTGTCCCTACCAGTGGTGGTAATTGGCATGTTCTTTATGGATATGCCTTATGCGAACCCGATTATGTGGTTCTTTGCAACACCTGTCGTACTCTGGCTGGGAAAAGACTTTTTTACCAATGCATGGAAACAAGCAAAACATGGTTCAGCCAATATGGATACCCTGGTCGCTTTAAGTACTGGGATCGCTTATATATTTAGTGTTTTCAATATGCTGTTTGCCAATTTTTGGCATCAACGCGGCTTGCATGCGCATGTCTATTTTGAAGCTGCCGCTGTGGTGATTGCTTTTATTTTGCTCGGGAAATTGCTGGAAGAGAAAGCCAAAGGCAATACCTCATCAGCTATAAAAAAGCTGATGGGCTTGCAACCTAAGACAGTGATGGTAATACAAGCAGATGGATCTGAAAGACAGGTTGCTATAGAAGCGGTCAATGTTGGCGATATCATTCAGGTAAAACCGGGTGAAAAAATTGCTGTTGACGGGATGGTCATATCGGGCGATTCCTACGTGGATGAAAGCATGTTGAGTGGTGAACCTGTACCTGTTCTGAAAAAAGAAAATGAAAAAGTTTTTGCCGGTACGATCAATCAAAAAGGCAGCTTTCGGTTTCGCGCCGTAAAAGTGGGTAAGGAGACCATGCTAGCTCAGATCATCAAAATGGTTCAGGACGCCCAGGATAGTAAAGCTCCCGTACAAAAAATGGTTGATAAAATCGCCGGTGTATTTGTTCCGGTCGTCATCGGCATTGCACTATTCACCTTTGCCATGTGGCTTATTTTGGGTGGGGATAACGGCTTGGTACAAGGTTTGTTGGCTGCTGTTACTGTACTAGTTATCGCCTGTCCCTGTGCACTTGGCCTAGCAACACCTACCGCAATCATGGTTGGCGTAGGTAAAGGGGCGGAGCATGGTATCTTGATCAAAGATGCGGAAAGCCTTGAGCTTGCCAAACGCGTCAATGCGATCGTATTGGATAAAACCGGAACAATAACGGAAGGAAAACCACGGGTAACGGGTATACAATGGTTAAACGATGATGATGCCACAAATGGTATCCTATTGAATATTGAGAAACAGTCAGAACATCCGCTGGCGGAGGCAGTAGTCAATCATTTGGAAGGCGTAAGCATCACGCCGATAGCTGCATTCGATAGCATAACAGGCAAAGGAGCAAAAGCGAATTATGGACCGGAAACTTATTATGTAGGAAATAAGAAACTGCTGATGGAAAATGGGATCAGCGTAGCGGCAGAATTGCAGCGTCAGGCAGACCAATGGAGTGAAGAGTCCAAAACTGTTATCTGGTTCGCAAATAGCACAAATACACTTGCGGTAATTGCAATTTCCGATAAAATCAAAGAAACCTCCGTGTTGGCCATTCAAGAAATGCAGGCCATGGGTATTGAACTTTATATGTTGACGGGTGATAATGAATCTACCGCTAAAGCGATTGCCGAACAAACCGGTATTAAACACTACAAAGCGGAAGTCATGCCGCAACACAAAGCTGACTTTGTAAAAGAGCTTCAACAACAGGGAAAAGTGGTGGCCATGGTTGGCGACGGTATTAATGACAGCACCGCGCTGGCAACGGCTGACGTCAGCATAGCGATGGGTAAAGGCAGCGATATTGCTATGGATGTGGCAAAAATGACCATCATCTCCTCGGATCTAACTAAAATACCCCAGGCAATCCGGCTGTCAAAACAAACGGTGACCACGATCAAACAAAATTTATTCTGGGCTTTTATTTACAATGTGATCGGTATTCCGCTCGCAGCAGG
>NZ_DATMTE010000964.1:0-3089 GCF_035564935.1 Chitinophaga sp.
CTTTTATCATGGCAGGCTGGCGTCATTAGTGATTGTTGAAAGGGAGTGTATGGGGTATTAGAGGCTGTATAACGGGAGAGCGACGGCTGTTAACGTTTATTCAAAGGGAAAGTATGGGGCGTTGGAAGTTGTCTAAAAAAAGAGCCGGTTAAAAAGCTGTTGAACTTTTTAACCGGCCCATATTGTAATTGAAGAAACGTTCAGTTTATTACCCTTTCTTAAGCGGCAGAATGATCTGCAGTTTCTGAAAGTTCATATTTCCAGGAGGCTGTGCCTGTACCTGGACATTGGAAGGAACTACGTAAGTAACATTACCTTTTGTATAGGTCATTACCGCTTTCAGGTTAATGACAGTATTGTTGGTATTGGTAGTAGTAAACTTAAAGGCTGAGTTGAAGGTACCGGAAAAGCGGTAACCTGCATCAAGGCTCAGGTTGGTTTTGGGCATAGCTGTATTCAGCACGAAATGCGGGCTGTCAGCTGTCTTTTTCACTTTGTCTTTATTATTATCGGTTGGCAAAAAGCTATTATTTGCCAGCGCATTGAGAGCAAAAAACGCCATGGCGCCCGCTAACAAGCAAGACAATGAAAAGGTACGTGATATGTGAGTTTTCGCTTTCATTGTAACACAAATGTACAAACTTTTTGATATATCAGATAACATCTTCTTAACGCAAGATACGAAGAAATCACAAAGAATTGTTAAAAATATTTTAAAACATTGATTTCCCCCCATATTTGGGCATAGATAAAAGTACTATATTTACAGTAATGAGTAAAGACTTTTCATTTTTAAACGAGGATTTTGATGATCTGAGAGACTTGTTGCAGCAGTTTGAAAATCTCCGGGCAGGTAAGTCTCATTCTTTTTTGGACGAAGATTCATTTGAGCAGATCATAGACTATTATGACGAGCATGACGAGATGCCGACCGCATTGCAGGCCGCAGAAATAGCCATCGAACAATTCCCCTATTCCTCCACCTTACTTCTCAAAAAGGCCAACTTACTGATAGAAACCAAAAAATACAAGGAAGCATTGGATTTGCTGGAGAAAGCAGAAGTACTGGACCGCACTGATATCAATCTTTACATACTGCAAACAGACGTTTACCTGGCGCTGAACCAGCACCAGAAAGCGGCGACTGTGCTGGAAGAACAGATTGAACAGTTTTCCGGGGAAGACAGGACGGAGTTATTGCTGGAACTGGCCGATGTATACGACGACTGGGAGGAATTTGAAAAGGTGTTCGACTGCCTGAAAATGGCGTTGGAATATGATCCTACCAGTGAAGAGGCGTTGCATAAGATCTGTTTCTGGACAGAGTTTACCGGCCGTAATGAAGAAAGCATCCGTTTGCACACCGCCATTATCGACGAGCATCCGTATAACCAGCTGGCCTGGTTTAACCTTGGAACCGCGTTCCAGGGGCTTAAGCTGTACGAAAAGGCGATAGACGCCTACCAGTATGCGGTGGCGATAGACGAAAAATTTGATTACGCCTACCGTAACATGGGCGATGCGTATATCCGGCTCCGTAAGTATGCGGAAGCGATAGAAGTGCTCCAGAAACACCTGGAAATAGCCAAGCCGGAGGATGTGATCTATGAAGCCATCGGGCATTGTTATGAGCGGCAGCGGAAATTTACGCAGGCGCGTTATTATTACCGTAAAGCTTCGCATCTGAGCCCCAGTGATGATAAGCTGTATTATAAGATCGCGGTGGCCTATATGATGGAGGCCAACTGGGAAAACGCAGCCAAATCCTTGCTGAGCGCACTTAAAATAAATAAAACCAACGCAGAGTATAATATGAGCCTGGGTGAATGTTACCTGGAGCTTGGAAAGAACAAGGATGCACTGGTACATTTCATGAATGCTGTACGTACCAGGCCCAAAAGCGCAGTTACCTGGCAGGAGCTGTTAAAGGGATTGTATGTATCCGGTTTCCTGGAAGAAGCCCTAGTACAACTGGCCATAGCAGAGGAAAAGGCCGGACGCAAGCCCATCTTTATTTATTACCGCGCGGCTATCCTGATAGCTATGGGTAAAACAAAAGAAGGGTTACTGCACCTGGAAACGGCCCTGCAACAGGCGCCCAAAATTGTTAAAAAGCTTGTAGAGCTTGACCCTGCTGTATTACAGCATGTGAGTGTGGTGGATCTGATTGCCCAATATCGCCGCAAACGTTAACCAATGTTATTTACTTTAATAAAATAAAGTATACTTCTTATTTTTGCGCCGGCTTTTAATTGTCATGGACAAAAGTCAATAGTATTTCCGGTTACTAAAATTGCATCTACGCTATCCCGAAGTGCCTGGCGAAAATTATGTGTTTTACTGACCAATAAGAAGATAAAAATATTTCAAATGAATTTTAATCTGACACAAATCCCGGAAAGGACAAAGAAGCCCCGTACACATGGACTCACTATGGTAATGGACAAGGGGCTGAGTTTGGAAGAAGCACGAAATTTTTTATCGGTAGCAGGTCCGCATGTTGATATCCTGAAACTGGGCTTTGGCACTGCATTCGTTACGCCCAACCTACGCGCAAAAATTGAACTTTACCAGGCGGCAAACATTCCCGTATACTTTGGCGGAACGCTGTTCGAAGCCTTTGTAATCCGCAACCAGTTTGAGGAGTATATAAAAGTGGTAAAGGAATTTGGGATCAGTTACATGGAAGTTTCCGACGGCTCTATCACCATCCCGCATGCAGAAAAATGCGGCTATATCGAAAAGCTGGCTAAAATCGGACTGGTATTGAGTGAAGTAGGTTCTAAAGATGCAGAACACATTATACCTCCCTATAAGTGGATAGAACTGATGAGCGCTGAGCTGTCAGCCGGCGCCACTTATGTGATTGCAGAAGCCCGTGAAAGCGGTAACGTGGGTATTTACCGCGGCAGCGGTGAAGTACGCGAGGGCCTGGTACAGGAAATCCTGACACAGATCCCTGCTGAAAAAATTATATGGGAAGCACCGCAAAAAGCCCAGCAGCTTTACTTCCTGGAGCTGGTAGGCTGCAACGCCAACCTCGGCAACCTGGCTCCCAATGAAGTGATTTCCCTGGAAGCCATGCGTAT
>NZ_DATMTE010000965.1:0-4071 GCF_035564935.1 Chitinophaga sp.
TGGCAGGGATACCCACCATGGATCCCAGAAATTCATCGCTGGTATATCCTTTCACAGTAAAGCTGTAGCCGTTGTTTTGCTGGCTCTGGTAAGTAGCGCCTGCAAGGATATCCAGCCGGCTTTTCCCGAAGGTGGTAGCATATTCCGCCTGCGGTTCTACTATCCAGCTTTTAAAACTGTTATTGCCAAAAGAGGCTCTTCCTGTGAGATCCTGCGTTTGGGGATTCTGCGCGGTTTTAGGTACCAGGCTCAGTTCATTTACCGTCATGTTGTTATAACCGATACTACTGCGGATGGTAAGTCCCGGCGCCACGAGGTAAGACACCAATGCATCGGCCATCAGGCTTTCTGTGGTAGCGGTATATTTCTGCAGCATATAGGCAAGCGGGTTATCCATGGTGATACCTTTTTCATTCCACATTAATCCCCCTGCCGAATCATAAAGCGCATAATTGGGTGGTAATGTAACAGATCCTGCCAGGTCCCTGCTGCTGGTGGTATTTTTACCGGAAGAATAATTTGCGCGGAAGGCGCCGTTGAATTTACGGTCGCTGGAGCGGGTGTTCAGGCTTAACTGTCCTGAAGCCCTGCTGTTAGGGAACTTACCGGGATACACATCTGTTTCCCTGTAATAACCTCCGCCTGCAAGATATTGTACCAATTCCGATCCGCCGGAAACAGAAGCCTGTGCGTTGGTGGTAGTAGCGGTACCGCCAATCAGTTGCCTGGTCAGGTTATTATCGCGCGTGGTATCCCACAGCAGCAGGTCGTATGCATTGGCGATGGTTTTAACTTTGTTATCGTTGGCGAACGCCTCATTACGCATCGCCACATAATCCTTTGTGCTGAGGAGGTTGGGTAGTTTTGCGCGACTGCCGCCGGAAGTAACATTGATATTGAAACGGGTGGCGCCTGCCTTACCGCGGCGGGTGGTAATAAGCACCACGCCATTGGCCCCGCGGCTGCCGTAGATAGCAGTGGCGTCTGCATCTTTTAATATCTCTATACTTTCAATATCCGACATGTTAATGCTGTTGATGGGACTAAGACCGGTAGTGCTGTACGCGGAAATAGCGGATTGCAACAGGTTGATGTTGGCGTTATTTGCTGCCAGCGGAATGCCATCCAGTATAAAAAGGGGTTCATTGCTGGCGCTGTTGTATTTGTCTACCTGCGTGCGGCCGCGGATCTCCACTTTAAAAGCGGCGCCGGGCACACCGGAGGTTTGCGTAATGATCACGCCCGGCGTTCTTCCCTGCAAGGCCGCCAGTACGTTGGATACCGGCGCCTGGTTCAGTTCTTTGCCCGTTATTTTGTCGATGTTGCCGGTAGCCATACGTTTGGAAGTAAAACCGTAAGCCTGCACTACCTTTTCATCGAGCGCGCTAACGGAGGCCTCCAGCACAATACGCATGGCATTGCCGGAAGGCGGCACTATTACTTCCCTTGACTGAAACCCGATAAAAGTGATCAGCAATGTTTCGCCGGGTTTGGCTTTTATGGAGAACTTACCCGAAGCATCGGTGCTTACATAATCGGAAGTGCCTTTCACCCGGATGTTGGCGCCGGGTAGCGGTGTACCATCTGAAGCAATGATGATCCCCGTTGCCGTGCCCTGATCGGGAACAGCTTCGGGAATTGCTTCCTTCTCCCGGATAATAATATTCTTATCCCGGATGGTGTACACCAGGGAGCGGTCTTTCAATACCCCTGTGAGAAAGGCTTCCAGCGGGATGTCTTTTACCGCCACAGATACCGGCGAGGCGGCTTTGACCAGTTCCAGGTCGTAGAAAACGAGGTAGCCGGTTTGCTTCCGGATCTCTGAAAAAACCTGGTTCAATGGAATGTTATTAGCATTCAGTGTCATTGTTTGCGACGCCACTTTGGCGGATACATGCAAACAGCAAACTAACAGGAGATAAGCGGTGAATCGCATAACCCGGATGATTTTAGCCAGGAAACCGGTTGAGGTTCCACAGGTTGATTTTTTGGAACTTCCCGAAAGGCCAGGCATGGGATGGCCCTTACAAAGCGCATAAATTTGCATACTTTTGTAATAGTTAATGGTTGATTAATAATGAGTCTTACCCAGACTTTGCTATTTAAATAACCAGACTACCTGCCGCTCCGGTTGCCCCCGGGGCGGTTTTCATCTGTATAGGCTGTTGTCAGAACGACCGTACCACCAGCCGTTTTCCTTCTTCTATATGTACATTTACTTTCATCATACGCATCACCTCTACAATATCGGAGAGGTGGAGGTTTCTCGACAGCTGCCCGCCGAAAAGGCGATGTGGTACCGGCCCTTTGTACACCACCTCCACATCGTACCAGCGTGCTACCTGTTGCAGCACCTGTTCCAGGTCCATCTGCTCAAAATCAAAAATGCCATTCTTCCAGGCGATCGCCTGCGATACCCCCGCGGATGTAAGTGATTTTACTATTACGCCCGTTGCACGCGGATCGGCCTGCGCCTGCTGACCGGGCTGCAGTAATACTTTATCACTACCCCTTACCACCCGCACCTTCCCGCTGGTAAGCGTAGTGCGGATACTATTTTCCTCCGTATAAGCGTTCACGTTAAAATGGGTTCCCAGTACTTCCACGGAAATACCTGCCGGTAAGCTCACACGGAATGGCTGCCCGGGCACTGCTGCCACTTCAAAGTAGGCTTCTCCCGTAACAGTTACCAAACGTTCTTTACCGGTAAAAGCGGTAGGGTAACGGATAGAGGAGGCTGCATTCAACCATACCGCTGAATTATCCGGCAACACTAACCTGAACTGGCCGCCGCGGGGCGTAGTCAATACGTTATAGCCCACCTCACTGCTGCCGGCTTTCACATCATACCGCAGTTCCCCGGCCTGCTGGCTTACAGCCGTATTTCCCTGTTGTATCACCTGCCTGCCGCTGCTGTCAAGCGCTACCTGTGTACCATCTGCCAATGTGAGCATTGCTTTGTTGGTACCCGGCAGCACATCCGCTTTTGCTGCAAGTTCTAACGGTGACTGGCGGTGGCTCATGAAATAAACGATACTGCCCAACAGCAGCAAACCGGCTGCTGCAGCTGCTGCCCACCACCATTTGCGGGCAGGTAATTGCCGTATCTCCGGTTGCGCTGCCGGCAACTGCGTCAGGATATGATGATAAAGCGCATCTGCCTCTGTACCGGGCAACGTAACATCTGTGCGGTGTTTTTCTATTAATTCATCCAGTATTGCTTCATCGGGTTCGCCTTCCCGTAAGGCAGCCATTAAAGCGACCCGCTCTTCCGGGGAAGCAGTTTGATCATAAAACCGGTTCAGCAAATATTTCCATCTTGCTCCCTGCATATTGGTGGTTTGTAAGATAAAGTGGTCCTATTTACACTACTGACAAACAGGAGGGAAAGAAGGGGTAGTTGAGGAAAAAAAATTCAGCGGCGTACCTCCAACAGGCAAATAGCCAATAATCCAATGGTGTTGCCGTTATCTGCCAGGTATTGTTTTACCGATCTGAGAGCGGCCATCATATGTTTTTTTACAGTTTCCCGGGAGATGTTTAACCGGTAGGCGATTTCGTCGTGTTTAAGCCCTTCTGAACGGCTCATGCGGTATACTTTCTGCTGTTGTGCCGGCAACTGTGCGATGGCTTTGTGCAGCAATTGCTCCAGCTCTTTGCCTAATGCAGCTTCTTCCGTTGGGTTATGGTCTTCCCGGAAGGGATACAACTCCCTGATGAGAGTTTCCTCGTGCGCCCGCCGTTTCATCCCGTTCAGCACCTGGTTACGGGTCATCCTGTTAATATATGCGGGCAGGTTATCAATGTTGTGCAACGACCGGCGGTTGATCCAGATCTTCACCAGCACGTCTTGTACTACGTCTTTGGCGATCGTGTCCGACGCTGTCATCCTGAGTGCGAAAGAATAAATAAAAGGATGGTAACGGTCAAACAAAAGCCTGAACGCCGCCTCCTCTCCCCCGGCTAACTGCTCCAGCCATTGCCGCTCCGTATTCAAATTTTCTTGCATGTTCCGAGACCTGCCTCCCCCGGCAGTAATTGGTTGATTAGCGGCTAAAAGTAGTAAAAATT
>NZ_DATMTE010000966.1:0-5433 GCF_035564935.1 Chitinophaga sp.
ACTCGCTTATATCTCCCCAATCAAAAAAAATCAAAAATGATCAAATCAGTGTAATCAGCGAAATCATCAAAATCCTGAGCCAGACAAAATCCGCGTATCGCCGAAGGCGATCCCCGCGTCACCGGAAGGGTTTGAAAGAAACGTGCTGCGCAAGCGCCAGCATGGGGCGGTCGCCTTCACTATCGCCGTAGGCATATATTTCGTGGAAATTTTCCAGGCGGTAAGCTTCACGGATGCGTGTTACTTTTTCGGCACCGTTACAGTTGATTCCCTGGATCTTACCGGTGAGGCATTTATTTTTTACTTCGAGGCGGGTAGCCAGGCAAACGATGTTTTCCTGCCTGCACCATGGCGCTACCCAGTCCTGTGCGGAAGCAGAAACTACCACTACGTGATGACCCTTCCGCTGGTGATCCCGTATAGCGGTCAATGCCTGCGGACGGATCAGCGAGGGTAATTGTTCCCGGCAAAAGCGTTCACACCCCGCAGAAAAATCTGCGGCAGGCATCTCCCCAAAAAAATACCCGAGTACTTCTTCCTTCATTTCCTGTGCCGGTAACATCTTTAATTTAAAACGCAGCAGCTGTGGCAACAGTTGCACCACACCGGCATACATAGCGGCGCGGCCCCTGTGATAGCGGATAATTTCCCACAGGGTATCCCGGGTGGTGATAGTACCATCGAAGTCAAAAAAGGCAATGGTCACAAGGACAATTTTTTGAAAATACCTTCAGGTATGAGTTTAATAATGAGCATAATGTATTTCCAATGCCACTTTACATACAGCACATTCTTTTTTCGTTTCACTGCTTTAAAGATCACGGTAGCCACGGTTTCCGGTTGTGCGGTGAGCAGCGGGGGAAGGGGCAGGTGACTGGTCATACGGGTGTTCACAAAGCCGGGCTGCACACTCATCACGTGAACGCCACTACGAAAAAGCCGGTTTCTCAGTCCGCTAAGATAAGCCGTAAAACCGGCTTTTGCGCTACCATATATATAATTGCTCTGCCGTCCTCTTTCACCGGCTACTGAGCTGATACCGATAATGGTTCCCTGTTTCCTGGCCTCGTAGCTTTCTGCTACAATATTCAATATGGAAACGGCGCCGGTATAATTACTGTTGATGATAGTGGCTGCTTCCTGCCAGTTTTCCTGTGCTTTTTCCTGGCTGCCCAGGTAACCGAAAACACAGATGGTGATATCCGGAACCGCCGGCAGGCCGGCGTAAAAGGCATTGTGTGAGCCAAAGTCGGCGGCATCAAACAGGTGCGTGGTGGCGTTAACGTTATAACGTACCTGAAGATCCTTTTGTTGTGGAACCAGAGCCGCAGTATTCCTGCCGGCCAGCTGTATATCATATTTTTCAGACGCAAACTTCCGGGCAATGGCAACCGCCATGTCTGAACCTGCGCCAAGTATTAAAAGGGTAGGCATGAGAGGTATTGGTTAATCAGGGAAAATTATTTCGTCAATAATAAACGTTCTGATTGCAGGGATTCAAAACGCGCGTCACTGTTATATTGTTTTACAATTTCGGCAAACCGGCCGGCATTGGGGTAGCTGTTCCAGAAAATTTCCCGCTTCATCCTGGCGTCTTTCGAGAGGTACAAACGGCCGCCATATTGCAGTACTATTTTATCCAGCTCATCCAAAAATTCAAACAACCCCTTCCGGATCGGGAAATCCAGCGCCAGGGTATATCCCTCCATCGGGAAGGAAATAAGACTGTCCTGTTTGCCAAACACCTTTAACACCGCCAGGAACGAGCCCCATCCTTTTTCACTGATCTTTTGCAGAATGGCTATCAGGCCGTCTTTTTGCTCCAGGGACACCACGAACTGGTATTGTACAAAGCCGGCCTTGCCATAACCGCGGTTCCAGTGCAGGATGGCGTCCAGCGGATAAAAGAAAGGTTCATAAGGGATCACCTTATGCATTACCTTTTTATAATTCTTCCCGTAATATAACCAGTTGAAGGCCTTTACTGTAAATGTATTGAGTACAAAGGAGGGGAGGTTGAAGGGTACTGTGAGTTTTCGTTTAGCCGGCAAGGTAAGCGGGGCTTCTTTTTGTTTGGCGTTCAGTTCATCCGGGGTGGCATGTTCGCCAACAATGAGGATACTCCGGCCAAAGGAATCGCCTTTCTGCAGGCAATCGATCCATGCCATAGAGTAGGTATAGTGCTTATATTCATCAAACAGCCGGATCACTTCCTCCAGGTTTTTAGCTTTTAGTTGTGTTTGCCGGATATAAGCGGTGCTGATCTTTTTAAGCCCGAATTTTACACGGGTGATCACGCCGGTAAGACCCATACCGCCACAGGTGGCCCAGAACAGGTCTGCATGTTGCGTGGCGGAGCAGCAAACCGTTTCGCCGCTGGCCGTTAATACATCCATGTCAATGATATGCCCGGAAAATGCACCATCCACATGATGGTTCTTGCCATGAACATCGGAGGCCACGGCGCCGCCTACGGTAATATATTTGGTGCCGGGGGTAACCGGTAAAAACCATCCTTTGGGAACAATAATATCCAGTATCTGGTCCAGTGTTACACCCGCCTGCACATCCATCACGCCGGCGGCGGTATCAAAAGAAAGCATCTTATCGTACTTCAGCATGGAGATGCTGTGTTTGCCCAGGGAGGCATCGCCGTAGCAGCGGCCGTTACCCCGGGCAATCATATGGGTATTGGCTACCACATAATTGCGAAGTTCGTCTTCCCGGGTAAAAGCATGTTCGTCGCTGGCAACAGCAGGGAAGTTCCCCCAGTTGGCTAACCGTTTTTGCATTATTCAAAAAATGTTTTATCTGTCGGTAAATAAATTAATACATAAAAACTCAGGACCCACAGGAGGATGGTTAATTGAATAAAACGGTCTTTATATAGGATTTTGGTGGGAGAACCTGTACTGTTCTCCACGTAGGTTATTTGCAAATATCGTAATAATCCGCCAATTACAAACAGGGTTGTGTAATAAAGACGGTAGGTATGAAACCTGGCCTGTGTTTCAGGTGAAATAGTATACATCAGGTAAGATACGATGATCACTGCCGAAACAAGGGCCAGCATTACGTTGAGGAAGTCGAGGTTATACCCCTTGGCGGCTTTCCGCATTTCCTTCCCTGAATCCATTTTGATAAGGATATCGTCCCGGCGTTTGGCAATGGCCATAAAAAGCGCCAGCAGGAACACCATGATCACCAGCCATTCCGAGATGGCCAGTTTGGCGGCTACGCCACCGGCCTTCACGCGCAGTACAAACCCGGTAGAGAGGATCAGGATGTCAAGAATAGAGATATCTTTCAGCCCAAGGCAATACAGCAGGTTCAGTACAAAATAGGTGCTCAGTACAAACACAAACTTCTGGCCTACCAGGATGCCGAGTGCATAGCCGGCAAAAATACAGATCACAAACAAAGCCAGGGCCGCCGGTTTGCTGATACTGCCGGAAGCCAGGGGGCGCTTACATTTCACCGGGTGCTGCTGGTCGGCCTCAATATCACGGTAATCGTTGAGTATGTAAATACTACTGGCAATGAGGCTGAAGGCGCAAAAAGCCACTGCCAGGTCCAGTAGTTTCGACGTATTAAAGATCTCTCCTGCAAAGAACAGGGGGATAAACAGGAAGGCATTCTTTACCCAGTGTTTGGGTCTTAACAGCGTTAAAAATTTCACGGAACCTGGAGTTGTTTGGTCAGTTAGATGGGCCTAAATTACAATTTATTCGATTACTTTTGCAGCCATTCATATTACTGAATAATCAGCTTTTACAGCGAATCCCAATCTACTATGCCCAAATTTTCATTGAAAGGCAGTCGCCCTGCCATTGCAGAAAGCATCATTATCATCGCATTGGCCCTGGTACCGTTATTTGTAACATTCCCGTACCGTGTTAATATTTTCCTCTCCTGGGAAGGCGCTTACCGTATATCGTCGGGGCAAATTCCGTTCAGGGATTTCGGGACGCCGCTCGGTTATGGGTTCTGGATTTTCCCTGCTCTCTTCTTTAAACTGTTCGGGCCTGAACTCATTTCCCTGGTAAAAGCGCAGGTGCTCCTGAATATCATGGCCGGCTTCGCCTTCCGGTCCATCATGAAGAGTATGGGAGTGCAACCGGGCGTGCGACTGCTATCTGTTCTGGTATTTGTACTGTCTTATTCCTTCTTTAACTTCTGGCCCTGGTATAATCATACGGTGATCGTATTTGAGCTGGTAGGACTCAGCTTCCTGTTCCGGGCCTTGTTTTCAGATAGCCGTATACGTAAGTACGGCAATATGCTGGTGGCTGCCTTCTTTATTTTCCTGTCTGTTTTCACCAAGCAGGATGGAGGCGGAATGGCCTTTATGTTATGCCTTGTGTTCGTGGCTTATAACAGCTTACAAACCCGGCGCTGGCTGGACCTGCCCATTTTTGTGGGCATGTTTGCCCTGGTGGCGGCTATCATGATCCTGCCCCTTATGCCGGGGTTTGGTTACTGGTTTAACCACGGGCAGCCGCCGCACAGCTCCCGCCTGGCTGTCAACGATTTTACGGATGAAATATTCGGCAGCTCCAACTGGATCAAAGCATACGTGGTGCTGGTGGTGTTATGTATGGTGGCAAAAGTAAAGGAATGGGGGGCCTGGTTACAGCAGCGCCGGGAAGTATTGTTTGCATTGCTTACGCTGGGTATATTGGGAGAAGCTGCCATTTTCCAGGTAACCAGTTATACACCGCCGGACAATAACATCTTTTTCCACAGTTTTGCGTTTGCCTTTATTGCTTCTTATTTATTTGAATTACTGAAGATAAATATCAATTCGTTCCGTCCTTTGCTGGGAGCTACTTTTCTTGTGCTCTTCTGGTGGTCTGGCACCTGGTGGAAATACATAGGCCGGTTTACCGACCGGTTGTTCCCTGCACAGGAAGCCGCCGCCGCAGGTCCTGGTCATGAGAACGTGGTGAACCGCCATAATTACATGCTGAACAACGACACTACCGATGTGCCGGTATCATCCTGGGTATATTCCAACCTGAAGCCTTTCCGCAAAATATACATGCCTGCATCTACAGTGAAAGGGATGGAGAACATTATGGCGCTCCCCGTGGTGACTGAAAAGAAAGGCGACATCAAAGTATTGAACATGTCGGAGCTAACCCCGCTGGCAGCTGCGATGCCTTATAAACTGGAAACCGGTCCGGATTATCCTTTATGGTATCACCTGGGAGTTGGAATGTTTAACCGGCAGCTGGCTACCTTCACACAGAAAATAAGGGACCATCATTACGACCTGGTGATCTACGAATATGCCCCCACATTAAACAACTTTTATCCCTTTGCATTGAGGTGTGAACTGAAGCAACACTACCACCAGGTAGACAGTTTTCTTGCACCAAGAAGACCTACAAATGCAATTATAGAAGTATATGTAAAATAAATTATGTATCT
>NZ_DATMTE010000967.1:0-2901 GCF_035564935.1 Chitinophaga sp.
TCCGATCTACAACTAAAACCTTTTTTTATGGAAAAGCCAGGTGAAATGACAACTTTAACAAGGGTATTGGAGAAGCTGCATGAAAAGGGATTTGATCACGAATTAAAGATGAGTGATCATGGAAGATTGCAGAATACGGAAGAGCAGAAGATCTACAACCCGGATGACCTGACTATCATTAAAACCTATCGTTTTGAAGGAGAGTCAGATCCTTCAGATTCCTCCGTTTTATATGTAATGGAAGACCAGGAAGGCAATAAGGGCTATGTACTGGACGCTTACGGCGCATACAGTTCGCACGAAGAGGCAGGTTTTGACGAGTTTATCAAGAAAATAAAGGTAGAAGACAGAGAAGAACAGCTGATATTCGGATAGCGTGGTCACGGGCGTTTTGCCTGTATCAGGCTTCCTTCAAAAATTGCATGAGTACCTTTTCATCCGCATGTAACCCGCCACTGGCGGGTTTATTGCGTTTAGCCCTTAGCTGCTGCAGCCAGGGTTCCAGTTCACCTGCTTCATAAGCGTTCAGTATTTGCGGATGGATATAATACTTTTTACAGACGGCGCGGGTATTCCCCAGTTTGCCCGCCACACCGTCGATTATCGCTACAATATTCCGGCGGCATTCCGTTATGGATGCGTAGGGGGTCAGATCCGCCAGGAGGTTTAATGCGTTCACCGTACCGGCCCAGGTGCGGAAGTCTTTACAGGTAAATTCATCTTCTTCGCAGCATTGTTTTATATAATCATTTACTTCACCGGAATCGAGCCCCTTATGTTCGCCGTTCTCATCATAATACTGGAATAATACCTGGCCGGGGATATCCTGTACTTTCTTCAGCAACCTGGCCAGCGCGGCGTCGCGGAGTTCTATTTTATGTTCCACGCCTTTTTTCCCGCGGAAGCGGAAAAAGGCTTTATCGCCATTGATCTTTACATGTTTATCCCGCAGGGTGGTGAGGCCATGAGAGCCGTATAGTTTTTCATAGGAAGCATTCCCTACCCTGATAAGGGTTTCTTCCATTACGGATAAGGCAATGGCAATCACTTTGTTTTTATCCAGCGAAGTGCGCTTTAAATCTTCGTGTATACGTTTCCGTATGCCCGGCAGTTTTTCGCCAAACTGGCGGAGACGGTAGTATTTGGTTTCATTGCGGGCCTTGCCCCAATCGGTATGATAGCGGTATTGCTTACGCCCCTTTATATCGGTACCGGTAGCCTGCAGGTGGCCGTTTGCCCAGGTGCAGATCCATACATTTTCCCATGCAGGGGGCAGCACAAGGCTACGGATACGGTGCAGTATTTCCTCGTCTTTCACCTGTTTTCCCCCGGGATCCAGGTAAATAAAATCCTTTCCCTTGCGGACGCGGGTATAACCGGGAGCGTTTCCTTTCACATACCGCAGCTTTACAGACCGGGCTACGGCTACGGGGTCTGTTATCTGATCTATGTTAACCATTTACGATCTCCCCTCCATTGGGATGCAGGATCTGGCCGGTAAGATAGCTAGCGTCGTCACTGGCCAGGAATACATAGCAGGGGGCCACTTCTACAGGTTGGCCGGCGCGTTTCATTGGTACATCGGTACCAAATTTTGCCACTTCCTCCGCGGTAAAGGTGGCAGGAATGAGCGGGGTCCAGATGGGGCCTGGCGCCACTCCATTAACCCTGATACCTTTTTCCGACAGGGAGGCCGACAATGACCTTACAAAAGAAACGATAGCGCCCTTAGTGGCGCTGTAGTCTATCAGGTGGCTGCTACCGCGGTAAGCCGTTACGGAAGTAGTGCAAATAATGCTGCTGCCTTTGGGCAAATACGGGAGGGCCGCCCTGGTAAGATAAAAATGCGGGTAAATATTGGTTTCAAAGGTTTTGTGAAGCTGGCCGGCGCTAATATCCCCGATACTTTTTTGCGGATATTGAACCGCTGCATTATTTACCAGTATATCTATCTTCTTAAACTTTTTTATCACTTGCTTTATGATATCGTTACAATGTTTTTCATTGCTGATATCGCCGGCAATAAGCAGGCACTCCCTGCCTGCCAGGGCAATGTGTTCGCAGGTGGTTTCCGCGTCTGTATGTTCATTAAAATAGGCAATGGCCACATCTGCACCCTCTTTGGCAAAAGCTACCGCTACGGCCCGGCCAATGCCACTGTCGCCGCCGGTAATAAGCGCTACTTTATTTTGCAGTTTACCTTTCTTTGCGTTGTTCTTTTTAAACACGGGCGCCGGGTCCATTGCCCCTTCCAGGCCGGGTTGTACGGCTTGTTCGCGTGCCGGCCTTACCGGTTTTTTGGGATTCGATTTTTGCATATTATCGGGTTAAAAAAAGTCCCTGCATATAACAGGGACTTTGCAGTTTCCATTAACAATTATACAAACTCGGTTAACCTATTCGGCTGCAGCTTCCTCGTTTACAGTAGATTCAGCTACTTCTGTGAGTAAGCTGTCAGCGTTCTTTTCTTCCTTCAAAGTTTGCTCCAGCAGTTTAACCACCTGTGAATGTCCCATTACATTGGCAAGTGTACGTAAACTGCCGTATGCAGATATTTCGTAGTGTTCAATTTTCTGCGACGCGATGATAATACCTGCGTCTCTTACGGCAGTATCTTCATCGGTATCAGCCACTACTTCCTGCCCTTCAGCGATCAGCCCTTCCATGGCTTCACATTTCTTTGCCTGGGGTTTCTTTCCTAGTAGTTCAAATACCTGTTCCAACCTGGCTACATGTTCTTTTGTTTCTTCCAGGTGGTTTCCAATACAGGTGCTTAACTCTTCCGAAGTAGCGGCTTTCTGCATTTTAGGCAATGCTTTTACCAGGTTCTTTTCTGCCCAGTAGATGTCTTTTAATTCGTCCATGAACAGTTCATGGAATTTGGAGTCCGGCATTTTTTCG
>NZ_DATMTE010000968.1:0-26349 GCF_035564935.1 Chitinophaga sp.
GATACTTTCGCGTAAATCTCCCCGAATCATTTTTAAATCACTACAAAACCAAATCAGGATAATCAGCGTAATCAGTTTAATCCTGAGTCAGACAAAATCCGCGTCGCCGAAGGCGGCCATTACGCGCTCAGCGCCGCAAAATCCTCGTCTGACAAGATGATGGCGCCGGCTTTGAGATTTTCCTCCAGGTGGGCAATGCTTTTGGTACCCGGGATCAGGAGAATGTTGCCGGCACGTTTCAGCAGCCATGCCAGGGCAATCTGGGCGGTGGTGGCGTTGTGACGCGCAGCGATCGTGCTGATCTTTTCTTCCAGCGCCTGGGGCCCGGAAGCCAGCGGGTACCACGGAATAAACGCAATGCCTTTTTCTACCGTGTAATCCAGTACGGATTCCCATTGGCGGTTACCCAGGTTGTACAGGTTTTGTACAGATACAACCGGCACTACTTTTTCCGCCCGCTGAATTTGCTCAATGTTTACTTCAGACAGGCCCACATGTTTGATCTTACCGGCTTTTACGGCGGCTACTACCGGCGCCAGGGTTTCTTCCACCGGGATGTTGGGATCTATGCGATGCAATTGCCAGAGGTCTATCACGTCTGTTTTCAGGAATTTGAGGCTGTTGTCAATGTCCTGAGCAATCCATTCCGGGCGGCCATCAGGTACCCACTGGTTAGGGCCGGGACGCTGGAAACCGCCTTTGGTAGCTATGATGAGGCCTTTTCTGTAAGGATGCAGGGCATCGGCAATTAGGCGTTCGTTGAAACCAGGGCCATATGCAGCGGCGGTGTCAATGAAGTTTACGCCGGCATCTACAGCATGCTGTAATACCCTGATGGCGTTGGGGCGATCGGCTGCCTCTCCGAAAACGCCGCTGCCGGTTAATTGCATGGCGCCATAACCTACACGGTTAATGGTGATATCACCACCTAAAGTAAAAGTGGATGAAGGGGATATTTGTGTTGTTTCCATGTTTTATCATTTGATGATCAAAGGTAGGGGAAGAAGGATCGCCGGAGTTGTGAAAACAACAGAAAGAGTTGTATAAATCAAAGAATGGGGTGTGGTAAGATTTCTTACTCTTTGCCAGTTAAGCTGAATCTGGTAGCCCTTGTTTTCAAAGTGGTCTATCTTTCACGCTTTCCGGATCAGGTCCTTTTGTCAAAAACTCCCCTTTCCCGGCTTATCCGTTAGCGCATGAATAAATGCAATAATATCCCCGATCTCCGCATTGCTCAGGTTCAGCGGTGTGGAAGAGAGCGTTTGATAAGGATCATGCATACCAAGCCCGTTGCCGCCCCCGGCGTTATAAAATTCCATTACTTTTTCAAGATCCCTGAATGCGCCATTGTGCATGTAAGGTGCGGTCATAGCGGTATTGCGCACGGTAGGCGTTTTAAAGGCCCGCTGGTAATATGGGATGGGGAAAAACTCATACCTGCCGGCGTCTGTATCTGGTGTAGGATGCAGCAGGTCGTCGCTGGCGGTAATGCCGAGATTTTCAAATTCTGTGAACTGGTACAGGGGTGGTGTGAGCCCGTTAAACAATGGGGCGAAATGGCAGGTGGCGCATTGTGCTTTACCGGTAAATAAATTGAAGCCCCGGATCTGTGCGGGCGTCATCGCATTTTTGTTGCCTGCAAAATATTCGTCCATAGCACTGTTCATAGGCGCCAGTGTGCTAAGATAAGCGGCAATAGCAGCGGCCAGGTGCGGCGTTGTTACGGCAGCAGTGGTGTCGTTCGGGAAGGCGGTGGCAAAGGCGTTACGGTAATAAGGGCTGTCGCTTAACCGTTGGATGATCACTTCATGATGACCATCCATTTCCTGTGGATTGCTGATCACGGTCAGTATTTGTTTGGCCAGCGTACCGGCCCTGCCGTCCCAGAATTGGGCGTATTGGAAAGCGGTATAGGTAAGGCCCGGTGCATTTCTTCTTACAGGCGTTTTGTTATCCAGCGCCATGCTGGTACGGAGCCCGTCGCTGAAGTATAATTCAGGGCGGTGACAGGTAGCGCAGTTGCGGGTGTTGTTACCGGATAGCGCTTTTTCAAAGAACAGCTGCCTGCCCAGTAATTTTTGGTTATCCGTATATACGGCGCCGTTAGTAAATGCTTTAAGGGATATGGCATCTTTGCTGAACAGGTGAGGGGCATTATAATCCAGGGCGCTGCGGGTATGCTGGTCCAGTTGCAGGTCGCGGATAAGTGCGCCTGTGCTTTCCTGCAGCGGCAGGCCGCAGGTGGTAAGGAATTGCAACCTGTTGAAGTCGTCGAACCCGGGATGTGTATCCAGGTATTGTATGCATTGATCCAGGTAATGAGCCACGGAAGCAGCGCGGGGAGAGGTGGTATTGAGCCAGGGCGCCAGCACGGCCTGTATGGTACGCATGGACTGCGCCGTTTCCGCGATGCCGGTTTTTAGTTCCGGTGCGTCGTAACCGGTAATGCCGCCGGCATATAGGCGCACCAGTTCGAGGCGGATGCTTTCCATAATGGCTTTATCGCTGGTAGTAAACTGGTAGAGCAGTGAAGGCAAATCGGCGGCAGCCGTACGGATCACCAGTGCTTCTGTTGCCAGTTCTTTTTTCCGGGAGAAAGGATCTTTCTCAAACAGGAGCACTGCTATCTGCTGTAACCCTGATGGCGCCTGGTATTCCATGTAAGGTTCATCTATCTCAGTTTTGGCGGGGCGGTTATACACCATCGACGAAGAGAAGAAAAAGTAGTCGAGGAAAAACTCGATCCGTTTGTATTGTAACCGGCATTTTTCCAGGGCTTCTTTTGCGTTGTTAATGCTGGCGGTATCATCTTTCTGAATGGCTTGTATTGCATGTTCCAGTTCCAGGGAAGCGGCCGCAAATCCGGCGGCGCCTTCCCTGAAAATGGCAATGGTATGGGCTACACCGCGGTCGTCGGTGGAGGGCGTAAAGCTATACGCTGCCAGCAGCAGGCTGAATAACAGCCAGATGACCTTATTTCGATACATGCACGGTGAAGGTATCTTTTACATTGTTGTATGCATCTGTTACGGTATATTTTGTAGTAGCCGCAGCAGGCGTTACCGTTATGCTCCGGCTGGTTTCCTTACTGCTGTTCCATTTGTAGTTGCCGATAAAGGAGGCGGTTAATACGGCCGCTTCTCCTTTTTTAATACGGATGTTGGTGTGCCTGTTTACATTTTTCATCATGGTAAACTGGTCGCGGATAGTGCCATCAGCGCAGATCCATTTCAGGTCGAGGCGGTTGTCCTGTATTTCCAGGATGCTGGAGCCGCCATGATCTGCATCTGCAAAATACATGGCATTATGCGGGTACACGGTTTGTTTGCCTCCGAGTTTGCCGGCGGAGCCGCTCACTACATATACGGTACCAATGGTACGCGCACTGTCTTTGAGATACGGCGCTGAATTGCTGCTGCCGTCGTATCGTCCGGAGGAGTTGCTGACGTTGTGTTTGGCAGGATCAAAACTATTAGCCGGACCATAGTGGCCGTTGATCATCCTGGATCTTTCGTAATCGTGGCTATGCCCGTTCAGCACCAGGTCCACGCCGTTGCGTTCCAGCACGCGGATAAAGTTTTCGCGGATATGCACCAGCTCATCTTCTTTATCGGAGTTGTGGGAGCCCATGGTGTAGGGCGGATGATGCCAGTAGGCAATAACCCAGCCTTTATTCTTATTGGCAGCCAGGTCTTTTTTTATCCAGGTTACCTGCGGCCCTGTTGTATCATAGAGGCGGTAAGCGCTGTCTTCTTTGCCGTAGCTGTCGAGCGACAGGAAGTGGATATTCCCTATGTCATAAGAATAGAACGCTGCCGTGTGAGAAGGAACCCCACCGGATTCCCCTTCCGATGGCATGGAAAAGTTCTGGTAGTAGTTGGTTTGGTGGGTTTGCTGCGCCATAGCAGCTGAGATATCGGTATCATGATAGTCATGGTTACCGGGTGCGGGGAATAGTGGATACTTCTTCAGCAGGTCATCTTTATAAACATTAAAAAACTTGCTTTGATATTCCGCATCGGTGCCGTCGGGATAAGCATTATCTCCCAGTAATATCCATGCGTTCAGGTAGTTGCTGCCAATGTATTTTACCAGCTGTTCCTTTACCAGTTGCTGGTTAGGGGAGCCGTCGCCGCAATCGCCCAGCGCTGCAATGCGGTACAGGTCAGTTTTGCCTGCTTCAGGCAGCGTCATAAAATAGTTATCGGCATTGCCCTGCAATACATCTTTATAACCGCCAATGGAATAATAATAGCGGGTATCAGGTTGGAGATGGGTGAGCAATACTTTATGCTCGGTTACCAGGCTGGCATCGTCTGCCTGCTGATCCAGCTTATCCGGTGAGGTGCCGTATTTCACGCGGCTGCGGGCAGAAACATCGGTGCGCCAGCGGATCATCATTTGCTGTGTGCCGGCGGCTTGCAGGTAAGGACCACGGATCAGCTTTGCAGCAACGGCTGCCTTTTTAACGGCGGCATCCTGTGCCATTGCCGGGTGCAAACCGGCGAACAGGCACAGGGATGCGAGAAGGATAGATTTCATATATGAGATACTATTTTTTTGTTGGCGCTGATTCCAGCTCTTTTCCCGCAATATCTTCCCAACGGTAATAATGGAAGGTGCGGTCGTCGCTCATCACTACAAATAATCCGTGTTTGAAAGTATTATTCAGCGGCACATTCACTATGTCGGAGCCGTCGCTGTGCCCGGCGCTTACTTTCACCACTTTCAGCAGTTTATGCTGCGTACCTTCCCTGCTGAAGATATGAAATTTGTTGGCTCCCTGGTCGGAAACCAAGATATAACCTTTGTTGGCGGCTGTTTTATAAATGGAGATGCCTTCATGATCTTCTGTAAAACCGGTGGTACCGAAAACGGATAATTCTTCGTTGCCTTTTTCCGGGTCGGCATAGTATTGCCTTACGCCGTATTGCTCATCAGAGTAGTAGATATAGCCGGCTTCATTATCAACGGCAATGGATTCAATTTCCTTTTTACCGCTATAGCGGCCAAACTTGCGTACCAGGGTAGCTTTTATTTTTCCCGTACCGTTGTCGGACAGGCGGTATTGCCATAAGTAAGTACCATCCTGCGGACCGGTTTTACGGCCTGCTATCACATATTGTTCCCCGTTTTTGCTGGTGTACACTGCCACGCCCATAAGGTCGCGGAACTGTGTACCGGTTTCGCCTTCAAATACAGGGATACCGCCATCGTCGATGGGTTGCATATCCGGGAGGGAAAAGAAACGGAGCTTATGCGTGATACGTTCGGTAGTAACGGCATAGTCTGTACGTTTTCCGTTGAGGAGCAAGCCGTAGGCGATGTCCACATTATTCGGGCGTTGCAGGTTAGGCACTACCTGTTTAATTTTCCCTTGCAGGTCAAACACATACAGGGCCCCTTCGGCAGATTTATCGGTGCCTATTACAAGACTTTGAGCAGGGTCCTGCGGGTTCACCCATATGGCCGGATCATCGGAATCAAACTTTACATGGTCGGTGATCACCACGGGCCTCACGGTTACAGTATCCGTATATGCCTTCCCGTTAGCAGGCACAGATGGCTGTGCGCAGGCGGTAAAACACAGCAGCCCGGACAGAACTGCTGTGGAGAATAATATATTACGTGTAGTCATTACTGTGAGATCGCTGTTTAGTTTTTAGCGCCAAAAGCACCGATGAAAGAAGACGGAGCGGGAGAAGCATAATTAATACCATTCAGCTCCAGCCCGTTCGGGAAGTTACGTGTAAAAGCGGTGGTACCGGCGCCCAGCGCAGGTGAACCGGCCTGTAAACGGAAATCCCAGCTGCTGTTGAAATCAGGATTATCCATAGGTGTATTCAAAGGATAATTTGCGAATTTCGGATCATTCTCACCTGCTTTGGTACCAATCACATTATGGGTTCCGCTCACAATATCCTTTGCAGGCTGGAACTGGTCTACCGTTACCTGGTCAAAGCCATAGTAAAGGTTGTTGCTTATAACGGAACGGGCATCTTCTGTTTTCTTGGTATCTCTCTTGATACCAAAACGTGCGTTGGCAAACAGGTTGTTGTGCAGCTCTGCAAATACGGTAGCTTCCAGCCATACAGAACCGCCCTTTACGGTAGGTCTTCTCCAGCCGGTGTTAAGCATGGTATTGTTATAGGCAATCACATGCGCCTGCGGGCTGCGCTCACCGGAGTTGGATAATTTGAGGGCGTTGGTATTGGTAGAGTAAAAGAGATTGTAACTCACGTCTGCTATACAGCCGGATTTGATATTGATGCCTTCTCCGCCGGTGATACCGGTAGTATAAAATTTATTATTGGAGAAGATGATCTTACCGCCTTCAATATAGGTACAGTCTTCATTAAAATACCTGACAATGGAATTGTTCACCACCAGCTTACCGTTTACATTGCTGTACCATAGGGCAGGCACAGCTTCTCCGCTCACTGCTTTATACAGTCCCATTTTTACAGAAGAGGAGGATTCAGTGGTAACAGCGCCGCCGTATTCCAGGATAGTATTGTCCAGCAGCAACTCGGGGCAGGAGGGCGCCGCGAGGATACCGCCCCATTGTTTACCGAATTTGCGGCTTTCCGTACGGAGGTTTTCTTCAATGGTAAACCGCACCGGTTGTTCAGGTGTTCCCATAGCATACAGGTTGCCTTTTACAATCACTTCCGGTTTTACAAGGGTATCCATGATCACCAGCACGCCTTCTTCAATCACCAGTGTTTTGCCTTCAGGAATAATGATGTCGCCGGAAACGCGCTGCACACTGCCTTTAGGCCAGATGCCCCAAACTTCGCCATGTACATCACCGGAACCGATAATACTTTCGCTGAGATCCACGTCGCTGTTTGCTTTTTTACAACCATTAACGACAGCCAGGATCAGTACTGCGTAAAGGAGAATATTTTTATATTTCATGAGGATGAATATTTTGGAATGAGTTTATAATTTGTAACGAACGCCAAGCAGGTAGGTTTGTTTGTAATATTCTTTCCTGATCAGTGTTTCATTGGCTTTGCCCTGGCCCGGTATATCGTTGTTTTGAGGGTTGGTGCCTTTGATAAATATTTCAGCAGGCGTGTTCAGCAGGTTCCCTGCTTTGGCGAAGATGCTGAAGTTGTTTTTAAATCTTTTTTCTACAGAGATATCCATCTGGATAAATCCCTTCTGCCAAAGATCGTTGTCGGCAAACTGGGCAACGGTGACGATGCGCGGACCAGTGTAAGCGCCAGCCAGCTGCGCATCCCATCCGTTTTGCATGTCCTTGTACAGGATGGAGAGGTTCCCGATATGCGCTGATTGTCCATACAGCGGCCGGGTTTGATCCACCGCAATAGTTCTGATGTCTCCCTTATCGTCCCTGATCTTCAAACTCTTCGAAGTAGTGATAGACGAATGCGTATAGGTATAGTTGGCTTTGAAGCCTATTTTGCTGAAAAATTTGATATAATCTATTTCGAGGCCGTAATTATGCGCGGTACCAAAGTTACCGGCAGAATAGTATTGGTCTTGCCCGCGGGTAGTATCGGCGCGGATGGTATTTTCGATCGGATCCTGTATTCTTTTATAGAATATGCCAAACAGTAACTGGTCGGAGTGATTTGGAAACAGTTCGTAACGCAGGTCGAAGTTATCCGCGATGGCACGTTTCAGGTCCGGGTTACCGCGTTCCTGGTAATCTTCCATCACAATTTTGGAAGGAACAATTTCAAAGAAACCGGGGCGGTTCAGCGAACGGAAATAAGAGCCCCGTAAATTCTGATGTTCGGTTAATTCATACTTCAGGTTCAGGCTGGGTAATACATCAGTATATACCTGGCTGCCGGTGGGGCGTGTTTCTCCCTGCGGGAAAAGCATGTGATAGCCCTGGTTGGTGTGTTCTACACGTACACCGCCGGTTACTTCCAGGCCGGATACTTTGAATTTAAACATGCCGTATCCTGCACTGGTTTTTTCAGAGGCATCGTAGGTAAGCGGGTTCCCCACTGCGCCGCCCGGATTCTGGATTTCCCATACAATGTTGGTATAGCTGGTAAAATCCTTGCCGTATAACGCCCCGGCATTAACCGGATCAAAGGTATAGTTGTTAAAGAAACTGCTGCGTTGTTTGTCGCGGTACAACCCTCCGGCGGAGAAATCTATTTTTCTCCCCGCAATCCGGGCTGTATAGGTAAGGTCTATATAGCCTGCAATGTCATCATCTGTATTACGTTCCCAACGGCGGGTGGTACTGTTTCTTTCAATTGTAGTGCGCGTTTCCTGGAAATTATTGCGTATCCCGTTTAAAGAGATACTGGTATTATCCGGTACTTCATTTTTAGCAGAAGAGAATACGGCAGACCATTGCAACTTTAATTTACCCGGAACGATATGGTGGTCGCCATGTAAGGTGGAATTATAGATCTGTTGCGTGGTTTTCCTGGAGCGGTTTTCATAGGTGAGCTGTGCGTTGCCCGCTGCCGGATCAAATACACCGTCTGATAAGTTGGTGACGATGCCTTCACGTGTCTGGTAGCTTTGCAGGTTCATATAGGCATTGTAGAGCGACAGCTTATTGTTTTCATTGAATACGTAGTCAATTTTCCCGTGAAAGCCGCTGCGCTGCTGTTGTTCGCTGTATTGCCTGTTTTGCATGCTGGTAAGCACCGCGTAGTGGAGTGTGTCCATACCGTGCTTATAGAAAGTGCTGGTAGTACCGCGATAGTTATTCTGGAAGCTGCCTGCCAGGATCACGCCCAGTTTATTATGCAGGAAGCGCTGGCCTATAGACAAACCTGCTACCAGGTTGGGAGCAAAGTTCTTGTTTTTATAATTCAGTGTACCGGTAGCGAAATCTGCCGGGGTAGCATTGTAGCTTTTGCCGTTGGCTTCATAGGGTGATTTGGACCGGATATTACCTGCGTCAAAAGAAGTAAAGCCCTTGTCCAATACCATTTGGCTGTAACCGGTAGCTACATTGGCATTGAGAGAAAATCTGCCTGGTGCATCTTTCATCACCATATTCACTACGCCGCCTACGGCATCGCCTTCCATGTTTGGTGTTAAGGATTTGTACACTTCGAGGCGGTCCAGCAGTTCGGATGGGAAGATGTCGAGCGGTACGTAACGGAATTTGTTATCCGGGCTGGGGATCTTCACCCCGTTGATGAGGGTGTAGTTATATCTTTTATCCATACCGCGGAGAATGGCGTATTGCCCGTCGCCGTTACTGCTGCGTTCAATGGAAATGCCGGAAACACGCTGGATCACGTTGGCTACGGTGAGGTCCGGCGATACTTCTATGGCCTGGCCGGAAACTACGTTCATTACCTGCACGGACTTCTGTTCCAGTTTGCGGGCGGTATTTTCGGAGGAGGCCTTGGAGCCGCCGGCAATCACTACTTCACCCAGATTTTTGCTGCTGCGTTCACTGAGGTAGATGTTGAGTGCGGGATTATCACTTTCCTGTACGGTAACTTCTTTTGTTAATGTTTTGTAGGTAAGATGGGAAATGTGCAGGGTAAATTTTCCTGCGGAGATCTTTTTAAATTCGAAGGAGCCGTCAAGGCCGGTAAGGGCTACCAGTTTGGTTTGATCCATTACAACGGTGACGCCTACCAGTGGTTCGCCCGTTTTCTGGTCATACACATGCCCTTTCAGACCGCCGGCGCTGGCAAATGTGGCGCCGAGCAGCAAACATAAAAGCGTTGTTAAAAGTGTCTTCATTTTTGGTGAATTTGATACTGTTTGGCTTTGTGCCGAACTGCATCGCAAATGTGTGCTGCTGCAAAAAAAAATGCAAAAAAGCAGCGTAAGCAAAACGTAAACAGCGTTAACAAGGCCGTAAACAAAGCGTGATCAGCGTATACAAACAGGATGTAAGTGATTGGCAATTAATTAATTGATTGTAACAAAAAACGCCATTACCATTATGTTACGGCAATATTACCGGAACGTTATGCATTACAGGCTTTGCACAAAAGTGTTGAGCGTATCGCCTTCCGGAATGTTTAACTTCTTCCGTAAACGGTATCTTGCCACACGTAAACTATCCGGTGAAATACCAAGAATAGTGGCCATATCTTTTGAGTCCATATTCATTTTATGGAGTGCCAGTAGTTTGATATCGTTGTTGGTAAGATCGCTGTACAATGCATTGAGTTTATCGAAGAACACCTGGTGTACCTGTTCGAAGATGCCGGTAAATTCCTTCCATTGTTTTTCATGGTTCACGTTCTGGTTTATTTTCAATACAAGTTGCTGCAGTTGTTTTTTCTGGTCCCGTTTATCTTCCTGCACCATTTCGGAGAGGGTGTTACGCAGTTCGTCGAGGAACTGGTTCCGCTGGATCACGTCCAGTGTGTGGGTAGCCAGTTGCTTACTTTTCAGTTCCAGCTGGACTTTCTGTACACGGTTTATTTCTGCATTCCGTTCTGATACGGTTTGCGCCTGGCTGATCTTCAGCTTTTGCCGGGAAATGGTGAGCAGGCAGAGGATAACGAGTAACACCACTACAATCACCACTGCGGTATAAATGATACGGTTTATTTTATGGCTGTTTTCCAGCTGGAGGATCTCGTCATTCTTTTTATTGGTGTCGTACAGGATCTGCAGGAAATTCATCTGCTGGTTGTTTTGGGCGGAATAAATATCGAGCAGGCATTTGCGGCTGTACTCCATATAATAATAGGCGCTGTCGTTCCGGCCCTGGAGATTGAAAGCTTTGGCAATGTCTTTACAGGCAGCGGCTTCCTGGTATTTATTATTGGTTTGTTGTGCAATGGCCAGTGCTTCCCTTGAATAGGGCATGCTGTTTTTGATATCGCCGGTTTTACGGAGCACATCTCCTATATTATTAAGTACTTCGATGGCGGCTATCCGTTCGTGGCGCACTTCATAGAAGCGGAGGGCGGTGCGGAAGCAGGAGAGGGCAGTATCATATTTTGCAAGGTCTTCGTAAATGGTGCCGAGGTTTTCGTAAATGCCGGCTATGCCGAGTGTGTCGCGTGCACCTTCGTATTGTGTGAGTGCCAGCAGCTGGAAGTAACGGGCGCTGTCGTATTGTTGTTGCTTTTCGTAGTAGTGGCCAATGTTGCCGTAAGTGGCGGCTATACCAACCGGATCGTTTACCTGCCTGTAAAGCGCCAGGGCTTTATCGTACTGTATTTTAGCGCCGGGCTTATTGATATTGCGGTAATACAGCTGTCCCATATCATTGTGTATGGCGGCTTCTGCTGCTTTATGGCCGGTACCGGTGAACAGGATGGCTGCTTGCTGGTAGTATTCCAGCGATTTGGCGTAGTGGCCCAGGGTGAAACAGATCCGGCCCATCTGGCGGAGACATTTACCGGCAGTAGCTTCATCTTTGTTGGCAATGGCGGTATCGTGCATTTTGCGGAGGGCGAGGAAGGCGGCATCCGGCGACTCCCGGCTAAGCTTCCCCGCTGAGGCCAGCTGCATTTCCAGGGAATCCTGCGCCGCCGCGGTCATTACCTGGAAACCGGTTAAGTATAGCACGAGAAAGGGAAGAAAAAGTTTCATTTTCAATGACAGCACGTATTAATTAAACATAATCAATCCGCAAAGAATGTTTTTTTGTGTTAACTGTATGTTACCAGGTTGCCTGCCGCCGGTATAAAAATGCTTGCATACCGATACTATTTTATATATTATTGTGTCGCCGGTTACATTTTTGACCCATAAATTAGTTCCTGTTAAATATTGATTATGAAAAAGAGATTTTTAGTTACCATGCTGCTGGCGGGCGGATTTTGCGCCGCCAACGCCCAGGAAAAAGCAAAGCCCGAAGATACAGAAGTGTATACCCCGGTGCCGCCTGAAGTAAAGCCCGGAAAGAAATGTGGAGACGCTCCTTCGGATGCTATTGTGCTGTTCGACGGCAGCAACCTGGATCAGTGGGTAATGACCGACGACCGGGAAAAACCAGCGGAATGGCTGGTAAGCAAAGGGATCCTCACCGTAAATAAAAAGTCGGGGAATATTGAAACAAAGAAAACTTTTAAGAATTACCAGTTGCACATTGAATGGCGCGTTCCTGCCAATATCACCGGTACCGGTCAGGGCAGGGGTAACAGCGGCGTGTTCCTGGCCTCTATCGGTAAAGGCGATGCCGGCTACGAATTACAGGTGCTGGACTCCTATAATAATAAAACATATACCAATGGTCAGGCCGGTAGCATCTACAAGCAATCGGTACCATTGGCAAATCCAACCCTGAAACCAGGCGAATGGAATACTTATGATGTGATCTGGACAGCGCCTGTATTTGGTGCAGACGGTGCATTGGTATCTCCCGCAAAAGTAACCGTTACCTTTAATGGCGTAGTAGTACAGAACGGCTATGAGCTGAAAGGCCCCACCCAGTACATTGGCCAGGCAGCTTACCGCCAGGCGCACGGTGCGAGCCCTATTAAGCTCCAGGCTCATGGCGATAAGAGCGAGCCACTGAGCTTCCGTAATATCTGGGTAAGAGAATTATAACAGCAATAACCAATTTGCAGGAAGAGCTGCCGGCAACGGCGGCTCTTTTTATTTATTTTTCCCGCTGTTCCATCATTTTCTTTACTTTTAATAACGACGTTATGTAAAACAATCCCACTTTACGCGGTTTCATGGAGCAGGTACACATTGAAAAGAAATTGTTGCTAAGGGCTGCGGCAGGCCATGAGGAATCATTTACGCAGTTGTTTTTCCTATACAGGCATAAGTTGTACAGCTTTCTTTTGCGGTTGACGGAATCCCCGGAAATGACGGAAGATGTGATACAGGATGTATTCCTGAAATTGTGGAAAGACCGTGAGCATTTAGTGAACATTGAACAGTTTGGCGGTTATATTTACCGGATGGCACAACATCATGTGTTAAATGCATTCCGGCGGATGGCAAAGGAAACCCTGATCATGGCAGAGCTTACCAGGGTCACGGAAGCTGCATCGGCAGATGCAGGTGAACGGTTGCGCATCCGCGAGGTAAGGGAAAAGTTACAATACGCGCTCGATCATCTTCCCCCAAAACAAAAACTGGTGTACACCATGAGCCGGGAACAGGGGCTGAAACACGAAGAAATTGCCCGGCAGCTCAACATATCCCCGTCTACCGTCAATAATCATATGATTGCCGCTTTGCGCAGCATTCGTCAGCAGCTGGGACCGCATCTGCAGTCCATTACAGGCGCTTCCTGCCTGCTGCTGATCGTGGATAGCTTCCTGTAAAAAATATTTTTCTTCCCACTAGTTATATCTTTTCGCCCGTGTGTCTATAATAGTACAGCTTCCTGTATAAAGTAAAAACCGCATGATTTCAGCAAGGATCAACTACCTGGCAACGCGCTATTTCGATAATACCTGTACACCGGCGGAAAAGCTGGAACTGGCAGAATGGATTGGCCGGCAAACGGATGATACCGTGCTGCAGCAGGTGTTGGGCGACGCATGGGAATCGCATGTACCGCTGATACTGATGCCGGATGAAATATCGGACCGTATTGTGGCCGCCATGTTTGGCCGCTCAATGGGAACGGTTGCAATGCCGGAGCTACCCGGAACAAAGGTGGTTCCCCTGCGCAGCTACCGCAAAGTATGGTGGGCGGCTGCGGGCATACTTTTACTTGGGGGCGCCGGCCTGTGGAGCTGGCATCATCAGCCAGCGCCGGCGCCAGTAGCGGAAAGCAGGCAACAGCGATACAGGAATGAAGTGATGCCGGGCACTAACCGCGCTATGCTCACCCTGGCCGATGGCAGCATGATTGCGCTGGACAGCGCCGGCAACGGTGTACTGGGCCGGCAGGGCGCTGTAAAGATCATCAAGCAGTCGAACGGTGAACTGGCCTATGTAGGCAACAGCAGCGGCGAAGTGATGTTCAATACCATGAGCACCCCGCGCGGCGGGCAATACCACCTCACCCTGCCGGATGGTACACAGGTATGGCTCAATGCCGCATCTTCCATCACATACCCGGCTGCATTTACCGGTAAAGAAAGAAAAGTAACCGTAAAAGGAGAAGCCTATTTCGAGGTAACCGCCAACGCCAATATGCCTTTCCGCGTAGGTGCAGGGAACGCCGAAATAACGGTGCTGGGCACACGTTTTAACGTAAATGCCTATACGGAGGAACCAACCATACGTACTACCCTGGTGGATGGCGCTGTGAGCGTAGCCGCCGGGAAAGCCAGTGCATTGCTCCACCCGGGCATGCAGGCGAAGGTGGGAAAAGATAATATATTAAACGTTGCTGAAAATATAGATACCGATGAAACCATCGCCTGGAAAAACGGTTTCTTCCAGTTTACCGATGCAGATATGCCTACCGTGATGCGGCAAATAGAAAAGTGGTACGACGTGAACGTTTCCTATGAAGGAGCCATTCCTGAAAAGAGCTTTGGCGGCGGTATGCAACGTTCTTTGCCTTTAACCAAAGTGCTGGGAATACTGGAAGAGAACGGGGTGAAATTTAAGATAGAAGGAAAAAATATTATTGTTTTAAAATAAAACCACGTTACTGATTTATTGCTAAAAAAGAACACAAATTCCACTACATAAGCTCCTGTAGTTTATGGGTACTAACTTGTTATGCAAAATAAAGCCGGAAACGCTGATAACATCTCCGGCGGCGTTTGGATAACATAAACAAAAAATCGGCGAAGACTCCTTATTCATTCAACCAAACAATGCAAATGTATGCAAATTAATTGTATCGCTCTTTGCAGCCGGACAACTGTTGCCTTTACCCGGAGAACAATTTCCCCGGCCGGCAGCAACACTTCCCGGCATCGCACGCTATGCTCAACCAAAATGCTGTTAGCTATGAAGTTAACGATTCTGTTCACCTTGTTACTGCTGAACGTAAGCGCCACCAGCCTTTCACAAACAGTTAGTTTCTCCGGTAAATCAGTGCCACTGAAATCCGTGTTTGCGGCTATTAAAAAGCAAACAGGATACGTGGTGTTTTATGACAACCAACTGCTGAAAAACAGCAGGCCGGTAACGCTTTCTATGGAGGATGCGCCGCTGTACACCCTGCTGAATGCCGCCCTGAAAGACCAGGGAATGACTTTTACCATCCTGGATAAAACCATTTCAGTAAGGAAGCTGACGGAACTGGAACTGTCTCCCATCATGAAGTTGCTATTTTCACGGTTGACCATCACCGGACGCGTTACCGACGAATCCAATACGCCGTTGCCCGGTGTTACCGTATTACAGAAAGGCACCAATAACGCTACCGTTACCAACGAAGCCGGAGAGTTCCGCCTCGCCAATGTAAACGATGGCGCCGTGGTCGTTTTTTCCTATATCGGGTTTAATAAGGAAGAAGTAACGGTGAACCGCCAGTATAATCTGAACATACGCCTCACCAAAGCCGCCAACACCGCGCTGGATGAACTGGTGGTAGTGGGTTACGGCACCATGAAAAAAAGTGACCTCACGGGCGCCGTATCTACCGTAAAAGGGGATGCCATTGCCGCCCGTAAAACTACCCAGGTATCGCAGGCATTGCAGGGTTCCGTGCCGGGTGTAATGGTAACCCGTACCAACAACGCACCCGGCGCTACTGCGCAGATCCGCGTGAGAGGCATCACTACTATTTCCGACGCAGGCGCCACACCACTCATCATCCTCGACGGCGTACCGGTTGATGACATCAACTCCATCAACCCCAATGATATCGATAATATTTCGGTACTGAAAGACGCAGCCTCCGCGTCGATTTATGGCTCCCGCGCCGCTGCCGGCGTGATCCTGGTAACCACCAAGCGCGCGAAGAACGGGCAGCTGGATCTTAACTACAGCTACGAATACGGCGTGGAAAAACCTACCAAACTCCCTGATTATGCCAATGCTGTCCGCTATATGCAACTCACCAATGAACTGCGGTGGAATGACAACGGCAATAACGCTAACGAATATCCTACCTATACTAAAGATATTGTGGATAACTACGCATCACTGCATGCAGAGAATCCTGATCAATACCCCGACACCGACTGGAGAAGCCTGATCCTCAATAACAGCGCTCCGCGCGAAAGCCACGCACTCAGTATTTCCGGCGCCGGCAAAGCCCTGCGTTCCAGGGTATCGCTGGTGTACGACAAAGTAGGCGCACTGTACGACGACCGATCTTACGACCGTATTACCACCCGTATCAACAACGATATCACCATCAATAAATACCTCACCGCCAGTGTGGATGTGAACTATAAGCGCACCATGGTTAAACAGCCTACCATTGACCCGATGTATAAAATGGGTATCGCGGCGCCCATTTATGCGGCCATGTGGTCCGATGGACGCATTGGCGCAGGAAAAGACGGCGCCAATATTTATGTGCAAACCAAATATGGCGGGTTCGACAACGATTGGTTTAACCAGCTGGGCGGAAAAGTAGGACTTGACTTCACCCCCATTGAAGGATTGAAGATCTCCGGCGTGGTAGCGCCCTTCCTTAACTTTGATAAAGGCAAACGCTTCGTACGCAAAGTACCATATACTTCGTTCAATAATCCCAATGCCATTTCCGGCTATATCGAAGGCTTAACGGAAACCAAACTGGAAGAAGTGCGCAACGACAGCTACCGGTACACTACCCAGTTCATTGCCAATTACAATAAGCAGATCAAAGACCACAGCTTTAGCCTCATGGGCGGCTACGAGTACTTTAAAGCATTCAATGAAGACCTGGGCGCTTCCCGCGGTCAGTACGCCCTCAGCAATTATCCCTACCTGAACCTGGGCCCGCTGGAGTTTCGTGATAACAGCGGCAGCGCCTATGAGAATGCCTACCGCTCCTGGTTTGGAAGGGTTACTTACAGCTATAAAGACAGGTACCTGTTCCAGGGTAATATCCGCTACGATGCTTCTTCCCGTTTCGCAGCAGGTTACCGCTGGGGCTCATTCCCCTCTTTCTCTGCCGGCTGGGTGATATCAGAAGAAAAATTTATGAAGTCAACCGCCCCCTGGCTATCCTTCGCAAAGCTGCGTGCTTCCTGGGGTTCACTGGGCAATGAACGTATCGGTAACTACCCTTACCAGGCATTGCTGCGGTTTGAAAATAATTCCCTGTTCTATAAAGGCAATACCGCAGTATCCGCACAATCTGCTGCACAGTGGCAATATGCCATCCGCGATATTTCCTGGGAAACCACGCATTCCTGGGATCTCGGTGCAGACCTGAACTTCCTGGATAACAGGCTGCGTTTTACCGGCGATTATTTTAAGAAAACCACCAATGATATCCTGCTGGAACTGGAAATCCCCGATTATATCGGGTTCGACAACCCCTACCAGAATACCGGTAAAATGTATACCACCGGCTGGGAAGCACAGGTTGGATGGAACGACCGTATCGGCGATTTTCATTATAGTGTATCCGTGAACGTTTCCGACTTCGTGTCAAAAATGGGCGACCTCGGAGGTACGCAGTTTATTGGCGATTCCATTAAAAGACAAGGCAGCGAATTTAATGAATGGTATGGATACGTGTCCGATGGCATTTATCAAACCCAGGAAGAGGTGGATAAATCGGCAAAGCTCAATGCCAACGTAAAGCCCGGCGATATCCGTTACCGTGATATCAGCGGCCCCGATGGCGTACCCGATGGTAAAATATCACCTGAATACGACCGTGTACTGCTGGGAGGTTCATTGCCCCGCTACCAGTACGGTATCAACCTGAACGGCGGATTCCGCAACTGGGACTTTGGCATTGTATTCCAGGGCGTAGGCAAACAAAACTCCCGCCTCACCGAGGATATGGTGCGGCCGCTCCGTGAAAACTATGGGAACTTCCCGGCTATACTGGATGGCAACTCCTGGAGCAAATACAATACGCCGGAACAGAACAAAGCCGCCAGGTTCCCCCGTTACACCAATACTTCTGCAGGTAACAACTACGCTATGTCCGACTTCTGGCTGATCAACGGCGCCTATTTCAGGCTGAAGAATATAAGTGTGGGTTATTCCATGCCTAACGACTGGGTGAAGCGCATCCATATACAGGGAGTTCGTATATACGGCAGCGTTAGCGACCTGTTGTCGGTGCATAATTTCCCTAAAGGATGGGACCCGGAACAGCCTGGGTTAGGCTATCCTATCACCACCAGTTATGTTATTGGCGCATCTGTTAAATTCTAAAATTCCACGAACATGAAGCAACTTATTCTCATAGCCGGCATCACGTGTATGATCTTCAGCGCCTGCGGCAGCCTGGATTTAAACCCGTTGTCCGACGGCTCCAGTGAAACCTGGAACTCCAATGCAGAAGAAATAGAAATGTCGCTCAACGGATTGTACAAAAGTAATTTCTGGATGAAGGACAACGATGAATGGACGGACGACTTTATATACCGCGACGTTACCACTCCCGTTACCGGCGCCACCATCAATGGTGAAACAGATTTTGTAAAGAACTGGTGGAAGGACACGTATAAAGCTATAGCACGTACCAATAATATCCTGCAAAGTATTTCAAGAGCGGATAAAGTATTATCGGCCGACCAGATTGCCAGGTACACCGGTGAAGCCAGGTTTGTAAGAGCGTGTATGTATTCCCGTTTGTTATCGCATTACGGTAATATTATTTATACGGAAACTATGCTCGACATTGACGAAGCATTGCAGCTGAAACAAACAGATAAAGCCACCGTACTCAAAAAGATCTATGAAGATTTTGACTTTGCCGCTGATATCCTGAAACCTGCCTATAGCACATCAGAACTGAAGCGTGCCACCAAAGGCGCTGCACTGGCCATGAAAGCGCGTATTGCGTTGTATATGGGCGACTGGGCCATTGCACGCGATGCCGCCAAAGCATGTATGGACCTGGATGTGTATAAACTGCACGATAATTTTGGTAACCTGTTCCTGCCGAAAACAAAGAACTCAGTGGAAACTGTTTTTGGTTTGCCAAGATCAGTTACATTAAAAGTTACTTTCGACGACTGCCAGAATTTTGTGTCGCGTAACGCCGGTGGCTGGGCTGCAAAAGATCCGTCATGGGACCTGTTCTGTAGCTTTTTATGTAAAGATGGATTACCGGTAGATGAATCACCATCCTTCAATCCCCGCCGTCCGTTCGATAACAGGGATCCCCGCTGTGCCGCTACCATTGTGCAATTCGGGACGCCGCACCTGGGATATATTTTCCAGCCGCACCCCGATTCCGTAAAGGTGTTGTCTGTATCAGAGAATAAATATGTAGAGAATAAAGATACCCGTTCCATTGCGCAATATGCATCTTTCAACGGGCTGTTATGGAAGAAAGGAGTAGATGGCGACTGGCTCCTGAACTCCTGGAAAATAGAACAGGATAATATCATCATCCGTTTTGCAGATGTACTGCTTATTTATGCAGAAGCAAAAACAGAGCTGGGAGAAACCGATCAAACAGTACGCGATGCTATTAACCAGGTAAGATCGCGTGCATACGGTACCGTATATACGAATACTACTGCATATCCTGCAGTAACCGCCACAGATCAGGCGGCGCTGCGCAAAATTATCCGTATCGAAAGAAGAATGGAATTTGCCCTGGAAGGCATCCGCTATATGGATATCATCCGCTGGAAGCTGGCAGAGAAAGTGCTGAACAAGGCCAACTATGGTTTACTGGAACCAGCGGATCTTCGTACAAAAATAGTGCAGCCGGGGCTGTGGTTCTTCCCGCAAACACCTGCCATTGATGAAGATGGCGTTGCTGATTTTACGGCGATGTATAATGCCGGCCTGGTAAAACAGATCACTGTGCGCAAGTTCGATGCTACACGCCAGTACCTGTGGCCTATTCCGTCAACAGAAGTACTTACCAGTCACTTAACCCAGAATCCAAATTATTAGGAGATAGCATGAAACAAAGCAATTATCTGGCAGCAGCACTGGTTACCATCGGTATGCTGGGCGCTGCGTGCAAAAGTGAGAAAGCAACCGCACCACGATCATTCAGCGGTATTTACCCGCAGCTGGCCATGTATAACAAAGAGGGGGAATGCGGCACCGGCGCAGTAGTACCCTGGGCGGGAAAATTGTGGGTGATTACGTATGGTCCCCACCTGCCTTTCGGGTCGTCCGACAAACTGTATGAAATTACACCGGACCTGAAACAAATAGTACGGGAAGAAAGTATAGGCGGCACACCAGCCAACCGCATGATTCACCCGGAAAGCAGGCAGTTGTTCATAGGGCCGTATGCGATCAGTGAAAACGGGCAGGTACGTGTAATCCCTTACACTGCCATGCCCGGCCGTCATACCGGTAATGCACGTCATCTTACCGATCCTGCCGGTAAAATTTATTACGGCACCATGGAAGAAGGTTTTTATGAAGTGGATGTAAAAACCCTTCAGCCAACTTTATTATATGAAGATGGAAATGTAAAGAACAAAAAAGGCGCAGATACTACCGCCAACACACCTTCCGCCTTATTGCCGGGAGCGCATGGTAAAGGCTTATACTCGGGTCAGGGCGTACTGATCTATTCCAACAACGGGGAACCCGGACCCAAAGCGCTCACCCAGTTTGATATTGAAGCCGGGTCGTTATCAGAGTGGAATGGAAAAGACTGGAAAGTAGTGCGCCGGAATCAATTTACGGAAATCACCGGCCCGGGGGGCATCTCCGGAAATAAAAACCCGGCTACAGATCCCATATGGGCTACCGGCTGGGATCATAAATCCGTTTTACTCGGCCTGCGCGACCAGGGGAAATGGAGCTTTTTCCGGTTGCCAAAGGCCAGTCACAGCTACGACGGCGCGCATGGCTGGAATACAGAATGGCCGCGGATCCGCGATGTAGGTACTGACAGCAACCCGGATTACCTCATGACCATGCACGGCATGTTCTGGCATTTCCCGGGCACTTTCTCCACCGGGCATACTGCGGGTATCCGTCCGCGTAGCGCTTACCTGAAAGTGATCGGCGACTTTACCCGCTGGCAGGATCAGCTGGTGTTTGGCTGTGACGACGCCGCACAAAAAGAATTTCTCAACAAGCGCACCGCTAAAGGAAGTATTGAAGGCCCCGGGCAATCCAACTCCAACCTCTGGTTCACCTCCCTGCAGCAACCGGATGCATTGGGGCCCAACACCGCCGAAGGCGCCGTATGGCTGGAGGAAAAAGTGGCAGCATCGCAACCTTCAGAACCCTTTCTCTTTGCCGGCTGGCCACGCCGCAGCGCAAGGATCACACATAACGGTAAACAACCCGTAGTATTCACTTTTGAAACAGATAAAGGCGACGGCAACTGGAGTGTGGCACAAAAGGTAACGGTGTTGCCCGGTAAAACCGGCGACATTGTTTTCCCGGAAAATATGCCCGGAGAATGGATCCGCATCACGGCTGCACAACCGGTAGTGGCTACGGCGCATTTCTTTTATGCCGCCAACGATACCCGCAAAACCACACCTGCCGCTATTTTCGGGGGACTGAGTAAAGTAACGGACGCCATTTCCAACGGCGGCTTACTATATGGCCTGGGCAACGATCGCCGCGCACTTGGCATCCTGGCACAATCCTATAAAAACGGCGACGCTACTGTGGAAGGTTATTACGAACTGGATGGCGATATGCACCTCGTGAAAAAAGATGATCCGAAAACAGCAGACTTTATCCGGCAGAAATTTGCCATCCCGCAGCAGGCAGTGACCATTGAGGCCGGCAGCGTACTGATAGTGGACGACAAAGGACGCAGGTGGCGGCTGCCGCTGGGCGACGATGCCTTTGCAGGGCTTACCGGCAAAGCCGCTTTACGCATTTGCCGCGAGGTATCTACCGAAAGAGACCTGTTTAACTGCATGGGCACTTTTTATGAATTGCCTGCAGAGAATGCCGACGGGTATGCGAAAATAAGACCGGTGGCGTCGCATCCTTTCCGGATCAACGATTATGCTGCGTACCGTGGTATGCTGGTGATGACAGGTATTGCACCGGAAACAAAAGCAGGCGCACATATCATTGTATCAGAAGATAAAAAAGCCATGGTATGGGCCGGCGCTATTGACGACCTGTGGCAGCTGGGCAGGCCCACAGGGCATGGCGGTCCGTGGAAAGATACACAGGTGGAAGCAGGCAAGCCTTCAGATGCTTACCTCACCGGTTTCTATTCACAGCGGCAGTTGCAGTTATCACATGATGCGGGCACACCGGTTGAGTTTACCATTGACATCGACCCGGTAGGTACCGGCGTATGGATGAACTATAAAACCGTAACGGTAGCCCCGGGTGAAACCTTTAAGTGGCAGTTCCCCGATGGCTTTGAATCGCGCTGGATCCGCTTCACCGCCAATAAAAACTGCCGTGCCACCGCATGGCTGGACTATAAATAAACGGCGAACATGAAATACGCAGTGGCTTGTTTACTGATGTGGTGTTGCCAGGTAACCAGGGGGATGGCCCCGGTTACCGATACCGGCCTCGTGAAAGACGTGCTGGCTAACCGCGCATTATTGCCGGTGGCGGCTGCGCATAAAACCTATCACGTGAGCGATACGGCGGCTTACGAGCTGCAGCTGGCGCTGGATCAGGATAACAGGCCGCTGTATTACTACCGTCATATTTTTACACCGGTTTGTTATACGGGAGAATGTAAACCGGTATACATCAATCTTTACTGGGATCTGCTCGGCAATTATATCCGCTATGATCTGCCTGCAAAGGAAGTGCTGACCAAGCTGGATCATAAGCAATTCAAGCAGGAAGATTATGAAAAACTGCAGGAGATATTATCGAAGCCCAACTCCCTGCTGGCAGATCTGGCCATCACCGATCTCATTGTACCCGGAACGGAAAATCTTGCTGATTCAGTGGATGCCCATACCGGCGCTACCCTGAAAACCATTAAGAATGAAGTGATCTCCGGCGCGGTGTATACCTGTTATACCCTATGGCATATGGCACACGGACCGGTAACAGATGAAATGCTGCGTATCACAGATACGTATATCAACCCTGCATTGCTGCACCGGTTTTTAAGTTCCGGGAATTATGCTTACCAGTACAAGGCCCTGGAAAGGGTGATGGATAAGAACGGGAAGATAACGCCGGGGTTTGAAGACGATATCCGCGCACTGATTAATGGTAAGAATATTTTTATTGCACGGTATACTTTGCAACAGGTGCATCCCGATTTTATTACCGGCGCTAAAGCGCAGCATTGGTTGTGGGATACGTACAGCCGTAGCAGTTACCCATTGCAGTTAACGGTGCTGCGTAAGTTAACCGCGGCGCCATTGAGCGATGCAATGGCAAAGCATCTTGCAACAGCCGCTTCTACCGCCAATGAAGAACAGTTCCGGTTAATTATGACTGCATTGCAGGCAACGCCCCGGCTGCCGGGAGCGGCGTTGGAGCAACTGGCGGGGCAGCTAAAAAGTGCCGAAGCCGGTAAAGCGGCTGCCATCCACACTTTGCTGTTACAGCATCCACCGGCAAATCAAACTATAAAAACAATGATCTATGAATATGAACAAACGCTTCCTTCTGCTGAAAAATAGCTGGCTGCCCTTGTTGCTGTTGTGTGTATGCACACAATGGCTGCAGGCGCAACAGCGGATATTTGTGGAAACAGAATCCTTTAAGGAAAAAGGCGGCTGGGTGATTGACCAGCAGTCGTTTCCCGTAATCGGTTCTTCCTACCTGATGGCGCACGGTATGGGCCGGCCGGTGAAAGATGCCGTTACCACCGTTAATTTCCCGGAGAAAGGTACCTATCACGTATGGGTACGTACCAAAGATTGGGCGCCCTTTCCGAAGGGACCGGGAAAGTTCCGCCTGCTGGTAAATGATACACCGGTAAAAACCGTGTTTGGTGAAAGCGGCAACGATAAATGGAAATGGTACGACGGAGGGGAGATCACGCTTCCCGCCGGCGCTGCAAAAATAGCGTTACACGATCTTACCGGTTTTAACGGCCGTTGCGATGCGCTGATGTTTACCACCGGTAAATTTACACCGCCGGATGATGTGGCAACGTTAGGCGCATTGCGCCGTGAACTGCTGCATTTAACAGCTGCGCCTAAAGAAGCCGGGCATTTTGACCTGGTAGTAGTAGGCGGCGGCATTGCAGGCACCTGCGCCGCTATCTCCGCTTCCCGCATGGGTCTGAAAGTAGCGCTGATCCAGGACAGACCGGTGCTGGGTGGTAACAACAGTTCTGAAATACGTGTGCACCTGAAGGGAGATATCGACAAAAATTATTATCCCAAGCTGGGCCGCATTGTAAGGGAAATGGATAACGGCGATCCCGGTAATGGTAATCCCGATGCGAAAGAATATGGCGATGCCCGGAAAATAGAGATCGTTAAAGCAGAAAAAAATCTCACCCTGTTTCTAAATACCTATGTATTCAAAGCAGAAAAAGATAAAGATCATATTATTGCAGTTACCGGCCGGGATATTGCCACCAACCAGGAAACGCGTTTTACAGGCACTTATTTCTCCGATTGCACCGGCGACGGTACCTTAGGTTACCTGGCCGGCGCAGCTTTCAGGATGGGCAGGGAAAGCAGGGAAGAAACGGGCGAGTCGCTGGCCGCAGAGAAACCTGACAGTTTTACGCTGGGCACTTCTAACCTTTGGGCATCGCTGCCAACAGACAGCATTACCACCTTTCCCCCTACGCCATGGGCGCTGCAGTTTTCAGACGAGTACCATATTGATGCGTCTAAAGCAGACTGGGAATGGGAAACGGGGTTTGGGAACTTCAACACCATTACAGAGGCGGAGCAGATCCGCGATCATAACCTGCGTGCCATTTATGGTAACTGGTCGTATCTGAAAAACAACAAGCCGGAAAAGTACGGAAAGCAACAACTGGCATGGGTCGCTTATATCGGTGGCAAGCGCGAATCCCGGCGGATCATCGGGGATCATATCCTAACACAAATGGATATACAGGAAGGCAAAATGTATCCTGATGGCGCGGTTACCGCTACCTGGACCATCGATCTGCATTTCCCGGACCCTGCCAACAAAAAATATTTTGAAGGCCAGGAGTTTTTTGCCGGCACCAAACATATCAGGGTAGCGCCGTATACTATCCCTTACCGCTGCCTTTATTCCAAAAATATCAGCAACCTGTTCATGGCAGGAAGGAATATCAGTACTACGCACGTAGCCTTTGGCAGTACCCGTGTAATGCGTACCTGCGGTATGATGGGAGAAGTGGTAGGCTTTGCCGCTTATGTAGCTAATAAATATCATGGCACTCCCAGGAGTGTATATGCCGATCACCTGAATGAATTAATGGATCTGCTTAAAAATTAAACATGTACGCCGTTTATTTCCTGCTGCTGTTGCGCACTGCCATAGCGCCTTCCATGATACACCTGGAAGGCAGCGCGCAGGGCACTACCTGGCATATCCAATACGAGGATGCACAGCAGCGGGACTTTACGCCGCAGATCAATCGCATACTGCAGGATATCGACCAATGTTTATCCGTTTACCGGAAGGATTCAGAGATCTCTTTATTCAACAACTCCCTTTCCATCGAATTTCAGCTGCCTTACTTTTACCCGGTGCTGAAAAAATCGGCCGAGATATACGCCGCTACCGGCGGTGCTTTTGACCCCACAGTGATGCCGCTCACCGCCGCATACCGGCAGGGAAAGCGAACGCATACTCCCTGGTGGGAAAAGGCCGATTCCCTGTTACAGTACGTAGGTTTTTCCCGCATACGCTTTGATGAAACCGGTGTACACAAATTAAAGGAAGGCGTGAGCCTTGATTTTGATGGTATTGCCCAGGGCTATACTGTAGATGTTTTGGCCGCATTGCTGGATAGCAACGGTATCCGCAACTACATGGCAGAAGTGGGAGGAGAAGTGCGCTGCAAAGGGCTTAAAAACGGTGTGCCGTGGTCCATCGGCATCGATGACCCCGTGCATCCGTCGGTTAAACTGGCCACGGTGCAACTCCATGATATGGCCGCTACCACCGCCGGTAATTACCGTGATCATTATGAATTGAACGGCGCTGTGTCGGGGCATATCATTCATCCCAAAACGGGGTATTCCAGGCCGGATTCACTACTGAGCGTTACTGTGTTTGCAGCAGACGCCGTCACCGCGGATGGCTATGATACCGCTTTTATGGTGATGGGCGTAGCCGGAACAAAACGGTTCCTGGAAAAACGGAATGACCTGGATGTATACCTGGTGTATGCAGGTGCAAACGGGGACGTGAAAGTGTGGATGACGGAGCGGGTGAGAAAGCTTATTAAATAGCGATAGTACCTGACTTTTATGAAGAGCTGCCGGTAACGGCGGCTCTTTTCTTTTTAATTGTATAGTACTGAATTTGCGGTAGCGGTGTATTTTAGAAAGCATCGCTTTGCCGGATGTTTTGATTTGGGCAATC
>NZ_DATMTE010000969.1:0-4135 GCF_035564935.1 Chitinophaga sp.
CCGATCTATATTTGCCATGCTGCCGCTATGTTCCCTTCATCCAGCAATTTCTTTGCATAATAGTGCAGTTCCTTTTCCATTTCATCCGGCGTTACACTGTAGTACTGGATGATGTTTTTGAGATGATCATCATGAAAGCCCGCATCTATAAAAGGCACTTCATGAACATTGCCCAGCTGACCGAGGTTGTTGCCGGTAAGGATACGGCTGTTCCGGATGGCCAACGGTAACGCATCTACGCCGATACCCAGTTTGGTATTGGGTTTGGCTACCTCGAAAACGGCATCGCCGGAGGCGCGGCAATAGTAATCGCCTCCCATACGGGCCACCAGGTCTATTTTATGCGGATCTATTTTGCCATGGGCATCAAGTATATTTTCGCTGACATGCAGCATAACGGGTTCGCAGATAACCAGGTTGCCGGCGCCGCCACCTTGCCCTGTTTCAATAATTTGTTTAACAATACATTCCATTTGCACCGGGCTTTCCTTTACCCGGAACGGCTGTACCTTTTCTGATTTCAGCGGGGTAAACCCGGCTTTTTCAAATTCATTTACACCGGCAGGGTATTCACAACTCGATAAAGAAGCCTGTTGCACCATGTGATAGCTTACCACGTTGATCACCACTTCTTTTGTGGCATATACATTTTCCAGTGTATGCTTCACCGTATTATCACGCACACGGCGCGAGGGGGAAAAGATCAGCGTTGGCGGATTGGAGCCAAACACATTAAAGAAGCTGAAAGGCGACAGGTTAGGCTGTCCGCTGGCATCAATGGTGCTGGCAAAGCAAATAGGACGGGGTGCTACAGCTCCCAGGAGGTATGCATGCAGCTCACTTGTTTTTACCTGTGATGGATCTATCTGCATGGTTATGCTTTTTTCTTAAGTGCCAGCAGGGAGAAGTCAGTATCTTCCTTTACGATGGTATTGGATAAGATGCCCAGGCCGGATACTTCCATTTCCACTACATCGCCGGGTTGCAGCCATTGTTCGGTATAGTCCGGGTTATTCAGTTTGCCCGTACCATTCAGTTCCAGGAAGCAGCCGGTACCTACTGTGCCGCTGCCAATAATATCGCCGGGAAGAATATTTGCCCCATAGGCGCAGCGTTCCACAATTTCAGCAAAGGTCCAGTCCATATCGGCCATACTGCCTTCACTTACGGGGATACCATTTACTTTACAGGTCATTTTAAGGTTGAAGTTATTACCGGTATGGCCTTCTTTCGCGGGTACTTTCAGCGGTTCCAGTTCATCGGCTGTTACCAGCATCGGCCCTACTACAGTGCTGAAGTCCTTGCCTTTGGCGGGCCCCAGGTTAAGCAGCATTTCTTCCATTTGCAGGGTGCGTGCGCTCATGTCGTTCATGATCATATATCCGCCGATATAATCATCTGCTTCAGCAGCCGTGATATTACGGCCAGGCTTACAGATAACGATGGCTACTTCCAGTTCAAAATCCAGTTTTTCGAAATGGTCGGGCATACAGGCAATTTCGCCGGGGCCCTGGATAGCGTTATGATTGGTAAAGTAGAAGATCGGGTATTGATCGAACTCCGGGATCATGGGCACCTTACGGTTGCGCCTTGCTGCGGCTACGTGTTGCCGGAATGCGTATCCATCCCTGCAGGAAGTAGGGAATGGTACCGGCGACAGCAATTGCACGCTGTTTACGGGAATGCCGGTAGCTGAACCCGGGTGTTTGCCTTCCTTCAGGAGGGCATCGGTGCGTTTGGCAATCTCTATCACTTCTTCCCACATCATAAGGAACATGCCCATATTATTAGGCAGATCGGGATGCAGTTCCTGCGTATTGTATAACAGGTCGTTTACCAGGATGGCCAGCTGGTCTGTTTCTTCCCTTAAATAGCTTACTAGTTTCATGGTTTGGTAGTTGTTCTGGTTGTATGAAGGATCAAATATAAGAATGGCGGTTAAAAGCAGTGGCTATTTTTTTGCCTGCCGGCGAATTACTTTATATTTATAAACAGAACCACCAATATGCGTTGCTGTTTGCTGCTACTCCTGATGTATGGCCAGTTATTGACTGTGCAGGCCCAGCCCCGCACAGATACGCTGCTGAAAAACCTGCTGGACCGCGAGGCTTCACCGGCGCTCCGGCATATCCTGCAATATCCTGATTCATTCCGTTACCAGCTTATTTATACGCAAATCGACCGGGATGCCCGTAACCGCCCGCATTTTAAGAGCTATTACCTGGAGGTAGACGCCAAAAAGTATTTTAACCCCGCCAGTACCGTGAAGTTACCTATTGCCTTGCTGGCGCTGGAAAAAATGCATGAACTTAAAATACCGGGGCTTCACAGGAACACGCCCATGCTTACAGACAGTGCCTGGCAGGGGCAGGTAACCGTGCATACAGACAGCTCTGCAGCGAATTTGCTGCCATCAGTGGAGCACTATATCAAAAAAATATTCCTTATCAGTGATAACGACGCCTACAACAGGTTGTATGAGTTTGTAGGCCAGCAAACCATTCACGAAAAGTTATGGGCAAAAGGATATAAGGAGGCGCGTATTGTACGCCGGTTTATGCCGCTTACGGAAGAAGAGAACCGGCACACCAATCCCGTGCGTTTTGTGGATAACGGGAAGCTGATATACGAACAACCGGCAGCATATAGCCGCCTGACATACGATTTCAGCAGGGAAGTAAAGCTGGGGCATGCTTACCTGGATAAAAACGACAAGCTGGTATTTACGCCGATGGATTTCACCAAACATAATAACCTGCCGCTTATTGATTTACAGCAGCTGCTGCAATCCGTCATATTTCCTGCCAGTGTACCGGTATCACAGCGGTTTGATATTTCTGAAGATGATTACCGTTTTTTATACCGTTATATGTCGCAATACCCGTCCGAAACCCTCTGGCCAAAGTATGACACTGCCGAGTATTATGACAGCTATACAAAATTCTTTTTTTTCAAGGCCGGCGGAAAGAACATTCCGCCGTATATACGTGTATTTAATAAAGCCGGCTGGTCTTACGGTTTCCTTACCGATGCAGCCTATATCGTTGACTTTAAGCATGACGTAGAGTTTATGCTTACCGGCAATATTTACGTGAACCGGGACGGTGTTTTAAATGACAATAAATATGAATATGAAGAAGAGGGACATCCTTTTTTTAAAGAAGTGGGGGAAATAATTTACAGGTATGAATTGCAGCGAAGACGGAAACACCGGCCTGATCTGCATAATTTCAAAATAAACTATAAAGAATGAAGGGGAGCGGAATAAATAGAATTTATAGCCTTATAGAGTGACATAGTGAGCGAAATAATCCATGAACGTTGTATTTTTGCGTTCGATAATGACAGCCATCTTCAAAATGCGCATCATTTTTGAGGCGGCTGCCAGGGTTAATAAGGAAGGTTTTATTCATATCCCGTAACTGCACTCTAAAATTTGGGAGCTATGAAGTTTGAAAAGATTAAGAACAAAGGACAGGCAAGATTATTTGAAAGCCAGTATCTTGAGATGCTTACCAAAACGCATCCATTGGTGATCTGGGGGCTGTATCTGCCCATTATTGGCTATATGCTCTACTATAGCCACGCTACTTTAGGCTTTACACCCGGTACCGTTGCCGGTATATTCATCGGGGCCATGTTATTCTGGTCTTTTTTTGAATATATTATGCACCGCTTTTTGTTTCACTTTGCAAGTGATAGCCCCAGGGTGCAACGTTTCATTTACGTGATGCATGGTAACCACCATGAGTACCCGAGAGACAAGCAGCGTTTATTTATGCCGCCGGTGCCCAGCCTGATACTGGCTTCCGCCATTTTTGGCGTGCAGTATATCTTCCTGCGTGAAATCACATTTATGTTTTTCCCCGGCTTTATCCTGGGATACCTGATCTATGGCAGCATGCATTACGCTATTCATGCGTGGAACCCGCCTCTGAAGTTTATGAAGCCGTTGTGGCGCAATCACCATCTTCACCATTATAAGAGTGAGGACAGGGGCTTTGGGGTAAGTTCTTCGGTATGGGATCATGTATTTGGCACTTTCTTCGACCTGGAAAAGGAAAAGGAAGACAAGGAAAAAGTGAAGGAACTAACATTTTAAGTTTTAAAGAAGAAGGGGCGATGCGGAAGCATC
>NZ_DATMTE010000970.1:0-4008 GCF_035564935.1 Chitinophaga sp.
ACCTACTCCTATACAATTGCAATCTATTCCTATTGTGTTGGAAGGGAAAGACCTCCTCGGCTGTGCGCAAACGGGTACCGGTAAAACGGCTGCGTTTGCTATCCCCATCTTGCAGTTATTACATAACAGTACCCCGGCAAAACAGGGTTTTAAACATATCCGTACATTGATCCTCACACCTACCAGGGAACTGGCCGTGCAGATCGATGAAAGTTTTGCCGCTTATGGCAAATACACCGGCCTGAAACACGATGTGATCTTTGGGGGTGTTCCGCAGCACAGGCAAACCATTGCGCTGCGCAACGGAACCGATATACTTATTGCCACACCGGGCCGTTTGCTCGACCTGATGAACCAGGGGTATATATACCTGAGCCACCTGGAAATATTTGTATTGGATGAAGCCGACCGCATGCTGGACATGGGCTTTATCAACGATATCAAAAAGGTGATCCGGGAACTGCCACAGCAACGCCAAACGCTTTTCTTTTCGGCTACCATGCCGCCAAGCATTGCACAACTGGCCAACTCCTTACTTTATAAACCGGAAAAAGTTACCATTACACCGGTATCTTCCACCGCGGAAAGGATTGAACAATCTGTTTATTTTGTAAAGAAGAAAGATAAACAGTCCCTGCTGGAAACCATTCTGAAAGATCGCCGTATTGAGCGTACCATTGTGTTTACGCAAACCAAGCATGGCGCGGACAGGATCGCAAAAAACCTGAAGAAACGTAATATCAATGCAGATGCCCTGCATGGCGATAAATCGCAGGCTTCCCGTCAGAACACCCTGAACAATTTTAAAAATGGCCGCCTGCGGGTATTGGTTGCCACAGATATTGCAGCAAGAGGGATTGATGTGGATTCACTGGAGCATGTGATCAACTACGACCTGCCAAATGTATCTGAAACATACGTACATCGTATAGGCAGAACCGGTAGGGCGGGCGCGGCAGGTTACGCCCTTTCTTTCTGTGATACAACAGAAAGGCCATATCTCCATAGTATCAACAAACTTATCCGGCAAACTATTCCATCTGTGCCACATCCGTTTGAGGAGGCAGCCCTGATGGAAGCCAACAGCGCTAACCCCGATACGCCAAAGGCGCCCCCGAGAAGGCCGAAGCCGCATAATCGGAGAGGAAAAATTGATAAGCGCGACAAAACGTTTTAGTGTTAGAAAATAGTCATAGTGACAGGGATGTTGTACCACAACATCCCTTTTATTTTGCATGTACCAGCCGTACGAATGACCGTTGATGCTACCGGTAACGGATAAACGTGTATTTAACATGGTGCCCGGACAAGAGGCTGCTTCTCTCATTCAGCCCATCCCCTGAAGCGTTTATTGCGCTTACTTTTGCTTAAATACAGGTAGGTATCAGAACATTATCTATATTTGCTGTACCTAAAGAAAAATCTTTACCCCGGTTTTATCCGTAAATACCAGGAATTAGCTCATTTTAACCGAACCCTTAACCAATCCTGATGGATCAGCAGCACTATATGGAGCAGCAACTGCGTAACATGGGACTTAGTGAAGAAGCGATCGCCATGTATAAGCAGCAACTGGCACCCGCAGCCAGTCCGGCTGACTGGCCAGCCCTTTATAAGAATAGTGTCAAACAATTCAACCAGTTATTTTCAGGCGATGATGCAGATGTAACCGATGTGGATGAACATCCGCGGGTCATATATCTGAATCAACACAGCAGATTGGACCCCATGCAGCAATGGGCTGTTGCCTGCGGGGCGGATATTGCCTTTGTAAACCGGCAGTGTCTGAACGATCTTGGTACCGGCGTTGCTAAGGAACAATGCCGTGAACAATTGTTGGAGTGGTGGGATATCAGGGATACTGCGGCATTGCAGGAAAAGCTGGGCTGGTTGCAGGAAAGTGGCCACCGGATAGAATACGATATTATCTGGCAGGCCATTAATGCTGTATCAATGAAAGAGAGTAAATCCTTTCTGAAAGAACATATTGCCACCAATGAACTGGAGGAGGCTGTGGTAATGGAACGGTTGCGTAATACCCGCGATGCCCTTGAGCTGTTCAGGGAACGGAAACTGATAAATGAAAGCCTTCAACCGGATACGCTTATCTGGGACTTTGCCCGCATAATAAACCTGAGCCGCTTAGGCTATGATGCCGGTTTTATCAGTTATGAACAGTCGGATGAATATATCCGGGCTTGTGTGCCCCTGATAAAACGTACCTATACCTCATGGAAGCACCTTTCTGTTTCCTACCAGTTTGCCCGTTGCGTATGGAATGGTGTGGAAATGGGCAGCTTCGATATCCTGCGTAATAACATGGAATACCTGCTGACCACACCGGAAAGCCCCTGGGTACGATTGCCCTTCAACCCCGGTTGTTAGTGCTGCATAATCCTGTTCTGCTCACTGTCTTTCAGGTGTACCAGAATGTGCTTCGGCAGTAGGGGACTGTCAAAGGCCAGGTCTATGGATGTTCTATGGAAGTCTTTAGCTTTTGCCACCCGGTGAAATATTTCATACAGTGCTATTGGTTCCTCATTGAAGCTTACGCAGGTGCTTACAAAGTTCAGCTCATTGATGGCATACCCCGGTCGCTTTATATTATCTTCCAGGTCTTTCAGCCGGCCAATGAAATGACGCTGACGGATAAACGTAGTACTGTTCATGATAATGAAGATGTAGTTGGCATAGGAGGTTATTTTGCCATAATACATATGATTATCCCTCCCTGTGCGTTCCACAAGATATTCGTCGCCCGACTTATATATCTCCAGTGAAGACCTCCAGATGCGTTCCCCTGTTTTTTTTTCTGATTTAAACGGAAGGTTGCGGTTATAGCAATACCAGTACCCCACCAGGTGATCCAGTAGTTTATGGTTCACTGCCGACAGGGGAATACCGATCTTAAGCTCATGAAATGGATATACTTCCAGTGAATTATTGATGAAATCAATATAGCTGCTGAAGCCCAGCACTACTGCCATCACATTGAGCTTGGAGAAATTGGGGCTGCTCAGGGAGGCAACGGCAGCGCTGTTTTTAGCGGCTTTGAGTTTCCTGATGATGAGGTGTTCATAAAAGTAATTATCACCGAAAAGGGAAGCGGATGCCGTTATTTTTTTTAAGCGTTGTTGTTTGCTGATGATGATATTGAACTCATTTACAACATGGCTCCATTCTGTTTTTGAAACGTCTTCCCAGCTTACCTTTTTAAGGTATTGGTAAGCAATGTAGTTCATCAGCCGTTCAAGGTTAAGCAGTTCTTCCTTACTCATAATAATACGATTATAATACGGAAATAGGTCTGTGTAAGATACGCACAAGACTTTAGTATTCTTAAATTATTTCATCTTGGTAATAACAAAAAAAAATGAAATTATGATGATGAAAAACGATCAGTTCATAGCCTTATCACCCGGTAAATTACTCTGGGAGCAGATCAGTAACTTTCATTTGGATGAACCGGGTATAAAGTTCCCGTTTTCAAAGAAGCTGGCCCGGGAACAGCGTTGGAGTGAGGCTTTCACGAGGCAGGCCATACAGGAGTATAAGCGGTTTATTTATCTCTGTTGTATTTCTCCAACGGGCGCTTCCCCTTCCGAAATTGTAGATAAGGTGTGGCATCAGCATTTGCTTTACACACAAAATTACTGGGAGGCATTTTGTGACAAAACACTGGGCAGAAAGATCCACCACTTCCCTTCCGGCGGCGGGAAGTCGGAAAAACAGCAATACGCTGCCTGGCAGGAGGACACGCTAAAGTTGTACCGGCAGTGTTTTGGAGAAGATCCCCCGGAAGCTATCTGGTCAAATAACCCCCCTGCTATTTTTTCTTCCCTGTTCAGGCGCTTTACTTTGTTTACCCGGCGCCGGTTAATGCTGCTCCTCTTCTTTTCTTTCTTTTTCTTTACAGGTTGTACCCGCGATGATGTTCCTTTCTTTGGTTTTATGGCAATATTAATGTTGTTCGGATTTGTTATGAAGGGAAGTGATAAAGACAAGAAA
>NZ_DATMTE010000971.1:0-3368 GCF_035564935.1 Chitinophaga sp.
GAAACGGTTAAAATAAGCATCATCTTCAAAATTCAACTGCGCTGCAATCTGCTTAACAGAATGCTCACCCCAATACAGTAGCCGTTTTGCTTCCATAATACGCTTTTCATCAATGATGAATTTTGCATTTCTTCCCAGCAACGCTTTTACAGTGTCATTTAAATGTCCTGGTGAAACGTATAACATTTCTGCATAGTCAGATACCTGCGCTTTCTCATGAAAATGCTGATCAACCAGTATCTTAAACTGCCGCGCCATATTATATTGTGAACTTTCCGCAGTCATCCAGTTACCGGATGGCTCAGAAATACGTCCACATGCAATCACAAAAGCATTCAGCAGGTTACGGATAATCGCTTCCTTACGCAGCTTATCGCTGTTATACTCTTTCCTGATCAGGTCTGCATATGACAACACTTCTTCCAGCTGCTCCTCATTCAACGGCACCATACCGGAACTGAATACACAGCGCCAGCAACTCACCACTCCCAGCATTTCGGGCACCAGGAAATCGTTGGTGAAATATATATTGATCAACTCCGCATCTTCACTCATTTCGTGCTGGTGTACCTGGTTAGGCTCCATCAGCATCAGCGCCGGCGCCGTCATATCATATTTTTTAAAATCGATCGACTGCCGTATGCTGCCTTTTATCAATATATCTATGCTGTATCCGTTATGACGATGGGGAACATTCATATCACCCATACATTCAAGTCCGTTCCATTCACTCATGAAAAAGTTGGCACCTTCTGCATAGTCACAGTTATAAACCTGTACATCAGAATTTCGTGTTACAACATGTTCTAATAGTTCCATTGGTTGACTAATTTATAGGTAACCATTATTAAAATTGAGGAGTAAAGGTAGTTGAATAAATATTGTTGCTCCAACTATACCGCGTATAGATAATTTCTATATTACCTCTCTTTATCATTTTCCTTCTTCTACTTTTTCTGCAGGTTTTTCCTGCACCAGTACAAGGTCGCTCAGCTTCACATTGATAGGAATATTACCGATTTTCACAATGGCGCGTTTGTCGCGTATCTCCAGCACCTTACCTACCTGCCGGTTGGTCACTATCTTCACCTGCATTCCTACTTCTATCTGGCCTTTGATCTCTTCAAATTTGTCCTGTATTTTTTTATTGAGATGTTCGGTGTGTTGTTTCTCCCGGCGGCGGAACAACAGGATCTCGGCCTGTTTCATTACCTTCTCCTTATCATCGGCGCGTTTCCATTCTATCACGATCTGCTTCAGCTTTCGCTCCATATCTTTCAGGTATTGCAGGTCATCTTCCTTGATCTGGTTTTGTAATTTCAGCAAAGTATACTGCTGCTGCTTACGTTCTTTATCGGCCAGTATCTCGTACTCCTTCTTCAACCGCTCATTTTCCTTCAGCAATTTCTGCAGCTCCTTCTCTTTATGTTCTACTTTCTGCAGATCCTGTTCAGCTTTGTTCAGCAGCTTATCCAGCTGGAAATGTCCTTCATCCACCAGTTTCTTGGCCCGCGCAATGAGCGAGGGGTGCAAACCGATCCTCTCGGCAATGGAAAAGGTATAAGAACTGCCGGGCTTACCCACCATCAGTTTATACATAGGCATCAGGGTTTGTTCATCAAAGCCCATGGCCCCGTTAACGATCCCTTTCACCTTGTTGGCCATCACCTTCAGGTTCAGGTAGTGCGTGGTAACCACGCCATACGCATGCTTCTTCGCCAGCTCCTCCATGATCACTTCTGCAAAAGCGCCACCCAGGTTCGGATCCGATCCGCTTCCCAGCTCGTCTATAAAGAACAGTGTTCTGCCATTGGCGTTTTCCATGAAATATTTCATGTTCTTGAGATGGGAACTGTAGGTGCTCAACTCAAATTCGAGCGACTGCGTATCCCCGATATGGATCATCAGCTGTTTAAAAATACCGATCTGTGACGAAGGGTGCACCGGCACCAGCAGGCCCGATTGCAGCATCAGCTGGATAAGCCCGATGGTTTTCAGGGTCACCGTTTTACCACCGGCATTAGGCCCGCTGATCACCAGGATATGCGCATCTTTATCCAGGTTAATGCTCACCGGGATGGTTGGCTTCTGGTTCTTCCTGTTGTAAAGCAGCAGCAACGGGTGGTAAGCCTGTATAAGATTGAGCTGCGAATGCGGTACCAGCATGGGGAAATTGGCGTCCATATCCAGTGCCAGTTTGGCTTTTCCCCGGATAAAATCGAAGGTGCCAAGTATTTCATGATAGCCGTTCAGCAGGAAGGAAAAACCACTTAGTGAGGCTGTCATAGCTTTGAGGATACGGTATACCTCGCGGCCTTCCTCTCTTTCGAGCGACTGTATATCATTATTTAGCTCAATGGTTTCTTCGGGCTCCAGGAAGGAAGTTTTACGCGTATCGGATTCCCCGTGAATGATCCCCTTTACCATGCGCTTATTTTCCGCATAAATGGCCACCACCCTGCGCCCGTTGAGGAAAGCCTCTTCCTGGTCGGCCAGGTAGTTGAGCTTCTGCAGTTTCTGCAGGATGCGGTCAAACACACGGCGTAGTTCTGTGCGCTTACGGTACAGCGAAATACGGATGCGGGCCAGTTCCGGGGAAGCGTTATCCCTTACCTGCCCGGTTTCATCCAGCACCTCGTCGATAGTAGCAGTGATCTTTTTTTCGTAATGGGTTTCTTTGATCACTTCGTACAATGCAGCGTACTGGGTACGGCGGTCGTGATCAAAAAAGCGGACGATGCTATGCATGCTCTCTGCCAGTTTGCGCAGCAGCATGGCCTGTTCCCCGGTTAATACCGCGCCTTCGATAGACAACAGGCGCAGCTCTCTTTTGAGGTTCAGTATAAAATCGTTCGGAAAGTTTTCCTGTAACAGGGTGAGTTGTTTATATTCATGTGCCTGTTGCAGGGCGGTTTTTACGTAATCTATATGCGTGTGCAGGCGGAGCGCTGCGGCCATTTCCTTGCCCAGCTCTGTTTTGCAATGCTCTTGCAGCAATGCCTGTACTTTGTCGAATTCCAACTGCATCAACGCAGATTCAGGAAAATATTTCAAGTGTTATTTATTTAAAGTAAAAAGGCACCAACAACCGGGTAGTGTTCGTGTCTGCGTAAAAGGTTTACGTTCATATGCGCGCAAAGGCGCTGCCAATATAGTGGCGGAGAAAGCTGATCCGGGAAAATTAATTAATTCTTGTTCATCTTTATTGTCATTATGCTATCAAACGTTATCCGGCAATTCCGGCTTACTATCGGTTCCTGCTGCTGCTGACGTATGCTTTTGGGCAGTTTTCAGGGCGCTCCTAAGTTCCTGGAAACTGCAAAAGAATGTTAAAGTTACTTAACTTGTTCGTCTCCTCCATCATATAT
>NZ_DATMTE010000972.1:0-4615 GCF_035564935.1 Chitinophaga sp.
CCCGTTATGGCCGCCTGCTCCCTAACGTACCAGCACAAAAAGTTTCTGAAAAAATGGTTTATGCTCATAAAGATAACCAGACCAGCATCTATTCTCAGTCGAAAAACGAATAAAAAAATCTGCTTCACCAATCCATGCGGCACTTTTTTGAAGATTAACCCGGTTGGCAACCGCTGCCGGCAGTGTTACAAATTATCGTTATTTTCATTCTAAAATAAATACCATATGCGTTACTCCCTTTCTCTCAGAATCATGCTGCTATTATTACTGTCTGTAGCTTCTTTAACCTCATTTAGTCAAACCGAAAAAAAACACGACATTGTTGTAAAACTTAACGGGGACCAGTTGAACGGAGATGTGCTTGAAGTGAGCGACAGCTCCATCCGTTTTACTTACACCGGTGAGAAACTGGTGTACACCATCAAAAAGGCGGAGATCCAAAAGATCATGTTTGCAAGCGGCAGGGTGGAAACAATCAATGCACTTTCCGCATAGACGGCATGATCACTCAAAACCGGACCACGCAAACCAGCTATGGCAATACGTCTTACAGCGGCAAAACCGAACAGAAAGATAATTCCGACGATAAAAAAAGCAGCGGATCTGCCAGCAGCTCTTCTACCAGTGTGCAGAATTACCAGACAACAATGGATATGAAGATCTACAACGACAAAAGCGATATTATCTATAACCAGAACAGGAAGGCTTTCTGGAATACCGGAGACGCCTACAAAAACACCATGGAATACCTGGTAAAACGTTGCCCGCTCTATTCTAAATAATGAACTGTATAAAATCATAAAGAGGTTGTATCATAAATAACCTGATGGGCCCACAGAAAATGAGCTAAATAGATACCGATGTTTTTTGTATCTTACTGAAAGACTTTCAGTAAATAAACCCGATAACTAATCCCTCAGTTATGACACATGAAAGCAGAACCACCGGCGCCGTTTACGCTGGAGCATCTCCGGCAGCCGATCACTCAGGCAACGCCGCAATATCGCTACCCGCCGTATCACCTCTTCAGAGAATGGCAACAAAAGCTAATGAAGATAACGATAGTCAAACGGATGACACCCACGCAGCAACAGTTGGCCCATTTCAACTTAAACCAAATCATACCGGCCTGCCGGATCACTTAAAATCTGGTATTGAAAACCTTTCTGGTTATTCGATGGACGATGTGAACGTACAATATAATTCTGCGCAGCCTGCTCAGCTGAATGCACTTGCTTATGCACAGGGTAACCAGATTCATATAGGGCCCGGGCAGGAAAAACACCTGGCGCATGAGGCATGGCATGTAGTACAGCAAAAACAAGGGCGTGTAAGTCCTACCAGGCAGCTGAAAGGAACTACCCATATCAATGACAATGCTGATCTTGAAAAAGAAGCAGATGTGATGGGCCTGAAAGCCACACAGGCTACCACAACGCCACCCGCATTACTTAAAGCAGCACCCTCTTCCGGGAGCGGCGTATTACAGCCAATGATGGGATTTGAGCTGGAGTTGCTGGTACTGGTGGATATAAACGGAAGACCAGCACCGGAAAAAAGCTTCCTGGGATCCTATGGCGCACAAGGGCTGGAACTACAGGTAGACCATAATGGTACGGTAGCGGGACCTACACCCACCAGTCCTGCCGATGCCAACTTCCAGGTAGCTACTAACCTTCATGCACCGGTAAATTGGCGGACTTTGGGCGCCTACGATTTGCCGGCCACACATGAAACCAGGGTTGGCAATACACCCGGCGTACCGCCGGTAGCAGATCCACGCACGGCGTTGCCGCGTAATTCACTGACCGGCTGGCAGCACGATTCGGCAGATGCCTGGTATTCCCGCGTACCGGCTACCAATACAATTGGCATGGATAACAGCATGCTTACCCGGATAGATCAGGCAATCCCTGCTTATCTCAGGGCATCGGAAAATTGGGAAGCAAACGTGGCCATGAGCGAATTAATGAAGATAAAAATGGCGATCGCGGATTGGATGAGCCTCAATGAAGTTCCTTCGCTGAGGCATCCTATCAACCTCCTGGGATACCATGCCATAAACCGAACACTCAACAACCTTAGACAACAGGTACAACAGCATTATACTTTCTGGATTGCAGCCAACCAGCAACCTCCTGCCGGATTATCCCGCTTATACCGGCGTGCTGCAGCGGGCGCCCACCCTGCAACGGCATGGAGCGCACATCATCCGATTGCCGGTCAGGGAAACACGCAATACGCATCTATACTTGAAATAGTAACCAGGCCATATGCACCGGAAACAGCGGCAGGCCGCAATGATCTGATCGCCGCCATGACAGAAGCGGCTACCTTGGCAACCGATATACAGAATGGTACCGCCAATTTCGCCAACCGGATTCCTTTAAATACCATTGCTCATACCAATGTGCTGAATCCTCAAATCCATGTAGGGAATCCGCTTCAGCCACTTCAGTCAACCGATGCTTCAATACAAAGCACCTTTGCCATCGACCTGGCACAAATACCATCGCTGGTAAAAAGTACAGTGGCTTTTGGTGCACCCCAAAACCAGCTTTCTCTTAAACATCAGGCAGATATAGGAGGCACTGCCCAGAATCCGGGTGGTACCAACAGAGCCGAACTGGAAATGTCGCTGGCAGTAAGAGACGCCACCAATGTGATCAACGACCTGAAAGCACAAATAGCCGTGGGCGCACCCTCCTTTGTAAATCTGAGAGGTCTGTTAACCCTTGTTTGCCAATATCTCCGGTTGGGAAAATATTGGACTGGTGCCGGTATTACGCCATTAGATAAAAACCTGACAGACCTCCTGTCCCGTACAGATCTGTCGCACATATTTCTCCACGCTGTTCCTGCAACAGAAAAAGCGTGGCTACAGGCAGCTCCGGCCAACATGAACTACCTGTTTACGCGGATATTTGCCCGAACCGGACGCGTAGCAGGCTCCGTATTAATGAACAATCCTAACGAAAACGAGGCTGCAGGACCGCGTCATTTTGGACTTTCCTGCAACACTTTTGTACAGAACGTATTTACACAGGCAACAGATGGTATAACAGCACGGTTTGGAGGATTCCAGCAACGCCCGGCAGAAGGTATTGATCCCACCAACGCCCGGCATGCTGATACACGCAGAGCTGGTGCAACTGAAAGAGAAGCACCGGTGTTTGAAATGCGCAATATGATCCCCAAAGGAGGTGCGGAACGCTTCCCTGTAGCCTCCTGGGTACCCATGACGCAATATATGATAGAGCTGATAAGGTTGTTAAATGCACGTACAGAGGCACAGGCCACACAAGATGTAAAGGTGCATGAACACCTTGGCGGAGCGGCAAACCCACCCGGATTAGGGAATCCGGAGCAAGCATGGTAGAAGACGCTTAACTTAAATCCGAACCTGGCGCCACAAAATTTTGGTTGGCAGAAGGAAACAGTACCTCTTATATCTCACCAAAAAACCTACTGACCGTAACCCGGATTCTGCTGTCCTTTCATATTCGGGGGCATTGTCAATATCTCCCTGTGGAAATAGCATCAGGTATTGCCGCAATGATGCGGCAATACCATCATTGTTTTGCTGTTACCATGGAATTTCACCGGTTTGAGGATTGGTTTCTTCACAGAAAAATTTACCCGTCGCCCCGTCGTTCCCGATTAAAGCATACTTTACAATTCGTTTCCCCGCATCTTCAACAGTACCTGTTCCCCGGTTGTTATTGAAATCTGTTTTGGTAAAGCCCGGGCTCACCGCATTCACCTTAAAATGGGTATCCCGCAATTCATAAGCCAGGTTAACGGTATACATATTCAACGCCGCTTTTGAGGAGAGATAAACTGCGCCTTTAAAGTTGTAATATTTATACGCCGGGTCGCTGTGCAACGTAATAGAACCCTGGCTGGAACTTACCATCACGATCCTCGGCGCTTCCGATTTTCTGAGTAAATCCAGAAACGCCTGCGTAACTCTTATAACACCGTATACATTGATCTCGTAAACTTCTTTAAAAACCTCAACGCTGGTACCGGTTGCGGTTTGCGGGATATAATTTCCATTCTCGTCGGACTTTGCGCCCGAAACACCGGAATTGTTAATAAGTACATCTAAAACATCTGTTTTCAGACCAATTTCCAGTCTTGCATTCTTTACCGAATGATCATCGGTTACATCAATCTGAATGGCCTCCACATTAGTCAAACCTTCGGATTTCAGCTGTTTAACAGCCCTTAACCCATTGTCCAGGTTCCGGCTTCCGAGGTAAACATAAAATCCATTATGCAATAATTGTCTTGCTGTTTCAAAGCCAATACTTTTGTTGGCTCCCGTGATGAATGCTGTTTTCATTTTTTCCGTTTTTAAACTAACGGGACAAAGGTAGCCAGCGGAAAAACGGTTGGAATGGACAAATCATTTTATTTACCCGACAAATCCTGTTGATCTGCCAAAAACTCACTTATACTTCTTCCCGTACTTTTTTTGAAAAGCCGGGAGAAATAATCAGGATCGCTAAACCCCAGTTCATATGCCAGTTCTTTTACGGAAACCTTCGAGTAATGCAGCTTTCGTTGTGCTTCTGTCATCAAACGGTTGGTGATAAACTCTTTGGGTGAT
>NZ_DATMTE010000973.1:0-4253 GCF_035564935.1 Chitinophaga sp.
TATCACAGGGAGCGCCTTTCAGCAGCAATGTTGCGGACAGGCGATGCGGAAACAATCCCAGCATCCGTTTACTACATATGAAACCGCTGGCGCCTACTGATAACGTGGTATGGGATACTGCCACCCTGCGGAAAGTTAACCAGCTGCAATATTTCTCCGGTAGTTGGGAAATAAGCGATACCATTACTGCTGCAGGTTTTTCGGCCGTAGGCTGGTTTTTCGCCAACAAGGTACAGGAAGCGCTGAAAGTACCAGTGGGCATTATTGAAGTGGCGGTGGGCGGATCTACTACCGAGTCGTGGATAGACCGTTTCACCATGGAGCAGGATGCCTCACTGACCGATGAGTTGTACCGCTGGCGCAGCTCCGGTTTTTACCAGTCCTGGTGCCGGCAACGGGCAGATACCAACCTGAAGAACAGTATTTCCCCGCTGCAGCGGCATCCTTATGATCCGTGTTATAATTACGAGGCGGGTATCCGGCTGTTCTCAGCTTATCCCATACAGGGGGTGATCTGGTACCAGGGAGAGAGCAATACCCACAATGTGGAGCAGCACGACCTGTTACTGCCGGCACTGGTGAGCAGCTGGCGTAAACAATGGAACAGGCAATTCCCGTTTTACTATGTACAGCTATCTTCCATTAATCGCCCTTCCTGGCCGGTTTTCAGGGAGCATCAGCTGGAGCTGTTGAAAAAGATCCCCCGTTCAGGCATGGCCGTTAGCAGCGATATGGGCGACAGTACCAATGTGCATCCCCGCCGGAAAAAAGAAGTGGGAGAACGGCTGGCTGTATTGGCGCTGCATTTTACCTATCAGCAGCAACAGGTAGTGCCATATGGCCCAATGCCTTTGAAGGCAACCATTAGCAAGTATCAAATAAAGATCGCTTTCCGCTACGCGGGAAAGCAGCTGAAAACCAGTGATGGTAGTGCTTTGAGGGGTTTTGTGGTGGAAGATGATAAAGGCCGTGTGCAGCCGGTGAAAGCAATCATTGCGCAGAACAAAATAATTATACCATTGCCTGGGTATAGCACTGCTGTGAAGGTAAGCTATGGCCATGAGCCATTTACCAGGGCTAACCTGCTGAATGATGCCGGCTTACCGGCGCCCAATTTTTCTTTAAACTTAAATAAACAATGATATGGGATACAACGGGGAAGAACTGTTACGGCTACACGATTTTTACCGGGACCAGTTACTGGGCAATACCGTCCCGTTCTGGTTTCCGCGCTCGTTCGACAGGGATTATGGCGGTTTTTTGCTGATGCGTGATGCCGGCGGCAGCCTGCTTGACGACGATAAGGCAGTGTGGATACAGGGCCGCGCTACCTGGCTGCTGGCTACTTTGTATAATACGGTGGAGCAGAAAGCGGAATGGCTGGAAGGCGCCAGGCTGGGATATGATTTTTTAAAGAAGCATTGTTTTGATACCGATGGCCGGATGTTTTTCCATGTAACCAGGAACGGCAGCCCGATCCGCAAGCGGCGCTATTTCTTTTCCGAAACCTTTGCGGTGATTGCTATGGCAGCCTATGCGCAGGCCAGCGGCGATGCTGCGGTGGCCGAGGAAGCACGTCATTTATTCGGGCAATGCATTACCTATGCCACCATGCCGGGATTACTCACGCCTAAATTTACAGATACGCGTCCTGCCAGGGGAATTGGCGTTCCTATGATTATGATCAACACGGCCCAGCAGTTGCGCAGTACTATCGGAGACGATCGTTGCGATGAGTGGATCAGCAGGTGGATAGAAGATATAGCAGCTGATTTTGTGAAAGATGATATCCGTTGCGTGATGGAACAGGTGGCGCCGGATGGCAGCATTATTGATCACATTGATGGCCGCACCCTGAACCCTGGGCATGCCATAGAGGGCGCATGGTTTATCCTGGAGGAGGCAAGGTACCGTAATAATGATCCTGCCCTGACTGATCTCGGCTGCCGGATGCTGGACTATATGTGGGAGCGGGGATGGGATACAACTTATGGAGGGATCCTGTATTTCAGGGACGTGTATAATAAACCTGTACAGGAGTACTGGCAGGACATGAAGTTCTGGTGGCCGCATAACGAGGCTATTATTGCCACCCTGCTGGCTTACCTGGTAACCGGAAATGAAAAGTATGCCACCTGGCACCGGATGGTGCACGATTACGCCTATACGCATTTCCACGATAAAGAGAACGGTGAATGGTACGGCTACCTGCATCGGGATGGCCGTATTGCACAAACCGCCAAAGGAAACATGTTTAAGGGACCGTTTCACTTGCCGAGGCAGGAATGGTATTGCCAGCAAATACTGGCTTCACATCTATCAAAGAAAAAATAACTTATATGAGAGCAATACACTTACTGACAGGCATTATTATTTGTTGCTGTACCGCCGTATCCGCACAGCTAAAACCCGTACCTGTATTTGTTTCGGGGGAGGAAGGGCATGCGAGTTACCGCATCCCGGCCATCATTTCCCTGCCGGACGGGCAACTGCTTGCCTTTGCAGAGGGCCGGGTAAAAGATTCGGATGATTTCGGAGATATTAATATTGTGATGAAACGTAGCAAGGACAAGGGCCAAACCTGGTCGGCCTTAACGCAGATCGTTGACTACGATGCCATGCAGGCCGGCAACCCTGCCCCTGTAGTGGATGTAACAGATCCTGCTTATCCGGCCGGGCGCATTTTTCTTTTCTATAATACCGGCAATAACCATGAAGGAGAAGTGCGGAAAGGAAAGGGATACCGGGAAGCATGGTATATTACGTCCACTGATGGCGGCGCTACCTGGTCGGCGCCGGTGAATATTACCACGCAGGTACACCGGCCCAACCAGCCGGAGGTGAATGCGGCTTATAACTTTAAGGAGGACTGGAGAAGTTATGCCAACACACCCGGGCATGCCATGCAGTTCAGTCGCGGTAAATACAAAGGGCGTATTTATGTAGCGGCCAATCACTCTGCCGGTAACCCGAAGAAGCGGTTTGAGGATTACAGCGCACATGGTTACTATACAGATGATCATGGGAAAACTTTTCATCTTGGCAGCACCCTGCCAATGCCCGGTTCCAATGAAGCTACTGCTGCAGAGTTATCTAACGGAAAACTGATGATCAATGCACGCAATCAGCGGGGAGATGTAAAAGCCCGCCTGGTAGGGATCAGCAACGATGGCGGCGCTACCTGGAGCAGCACCTACACGGATACACAGTTGCCCGATCCGGTTTGTGAAGGAAGCCTGCTTACTATTGGCTGGAAAAAAAGAAAGCAGTACTCGCATTTTGTAATGCCGCTGATACCGCCACGCGCGACAATCTTACATTGCGCATCAGTTATGATGAAGGCCGTACCTGGCCCGGAACTTACGTGATTGCCAACAGTGGAAAGGCAACGCCAAGTTACGCGGCCTATTCCGATATTGTAAAGATAGACGACCGGCATATTGGTGTGCTGTATGAAGCAGATAACTATGCGAAGATCGTATATGCGGTTACGTTACTATAGGTGAAGGGGGAGGGCCGCTGTCTTCCCCTTAATTCAGCTCCGGGAACTGTTTGCTGATATAACCTATGAAAGTCCATATCTCCAGTACTTCTTCAATAGCCACGGTGAACGGTTCATACCCGCTGTTCAGCGAATGAAGCGATAAGGTACCGTTTTGTTTAATGTGATTGTTTACCACTTTAAATACAATTTCCTCTTCACCTCCTTTCAGTACCAGTATGCAGGCGGTATTATCTTTTAAATGCGACCAGTCCTGCAGGTATTGCGCAATCACATGGCTGCCATCCGGGATAGGTTCCATGGAATCCCCGATGATAGGGAACATACGGATGGTTTTGCCCCTGGGCAGGTCCGGAAGGGAGAACTTCGGTAGTGCTGAAATAAAATCCGGATCGCTGAAGCCGCTGCGGTAGCCTGCCCTGGCGCGTGCCGGTATAAATTCCATGTTCTCCTCGTTGCTATTGTCAACCGTAATAGGAAGAATACGTATATGCCTGCCTGTTAGGTCTGTTTTATTTCCTGCTTCCAGTTCCAGGAGTTGTTCTTCCTTGAGGCGCGACAGGTCGGTTTTTATCATAAGGTCCAGGTCTATTTTAAAATAGCCGGCAATCAGCACCACGTCTTCCATCCGGGGATTGCGTGTTTTGCCGCTTTCCTGTGCGGTGATCTTGTTCCGGTTTAGCCCCAGCAGTCCGGATAGATGCTGCTGGGAGATCTTTTTTCGTGTCCGTAATAATTTCAGATTAGCGGC
>NZ_DATMTE010000974.1:0-13968 GCF_035564935.1 Chitinophaga sp.
AATGGCTGCGTTTTCTGTTTGAATATGCATACTAAAGAAGCCCGGCAGATGGGAGAAACAGAACAACGGATTTATGGCCTTTCTGCCTGGCAGGAAGCGCCTTATTATACCGATAAAGAACGCGCTGCCCTGGCGCTTACAGAAGCGGTAACCCTGGTAAGTGAATCCCGTGTACCGGACGAGGTATACAAAGCAGCACAGGCGGTTTTTACAGCACAGGAAATAGCCACCATTACCATGGCCATTGTTGTTATTAATTCATGGAACCGTATTGCTATTACTTCAAGAACATTACCACAGGGATAATGCTCACAGGCAGCCATGGAAGTGCTTCCGTGGCTGCCTGGTGTTTTAATGGGCAACCGGGAGAAATTTACTTTTTATCCACCCGGTAAAATCAAAATATTTCCGGAGCTGCATTTCAAATTTATCTTTCTCAATAGTTGCCAGCACCGGGGATATTTTCTCCCACAACAATTCATTTTTCCTGGTGCTATTCATTTTCGGATAAGCCTTTATTGTTTTAAAGATCATATTCTCCACTTTCAGCCGTACTCCGCTGTACTGGAATGCCCGTTTGAACGACCTGATTTCGTAATCAAGATATTCCAGGTTATTGGCTTCATAATGAATGAGGATGCTCAGCAGCCGCGATACCCTGTAAATAACCGATTGATAACTGGCCTTGCCTATCAGCACAATTTCATTGATATATTTTTGCGCCTTTTTAAAGTTGCCCTTCCTGAAATAGGCCAGCCCAAAGCAGAAAAGTAATTCGCACTGCCTTTCTTCATCTACCAGGCCATACGCCTTTAACAGCGCGGGATCGCTGTTTTCAATATAGGTTACTGCAGCGTTTAATTGCTGCGTACCCATTAACAGCACCAGCTGGTAAATCATCGCTGATTTGCGAACCATGTACCTGAAATACCCGGGATAGCTTTTGTCGTCCAGTTGCTCCAGTTTCTGTACATAAAAAGACATTTCCTCATAACGGCCGGTGGTCCGCAGGCTGTCGAGGATGCCATCCAGCGCAGAGTGGTAGTCCAGCGGCGGGTGATGCCACAGCACCTTATTCTTTTCAAACAACCCGTTCAGCTGGTAAAAAGTTTTTAAAGCAGATTTATAATCACCGATATTGGTAAAGAAAGACGACTGGAACAACAGATGCAGTTTTCTTGATTCCAGGCTGTTCTTCGTTTTGGCGTTAACGATACTCATTTCACTCAGCAGCAGGTCGTTCAGCTGTTTTTTTTCTTCTTCAGATATGGCCTTCCCGGTATGCAGCAGCCTGTATTTGAGCAATTCGTATAAGGAATGATGTTCGTGCGTGTTGCGGATATCCTTGATGGCGTTCCTGGCTTTCATTTGTATTTCCACCAGTTTGTTTTCCGTCATACCCGGGAAATTAAATTCTGCCAGGTAATTAAGTTCATACCGGTAAAAGAAGTATTCTATAAACTGTTCCTGTGAAACGATGGCTAACTGTTGCAGCTTCTTTAACTCCCTGTATCCTTCCTCGGGCAAATTGCGCTCCTTCAGGATATTTACCCGCAGCATACCATGCAGCAGGCGGAACTGGTCGTCTTCCTTTACGCGCGATTGTATCAGGCAATCGGTCAGCAACTGCAACAGGTACCTGGCGGTATTGTCAACGGAAACGCCTGTATGAAAATGACTGAATTTTTCATCCAGCAGTTCTTTGGTGATTACCTCATGCTGATCTATCAGGTCAAATAGGGTAAGATATTCTTTATCGCCTTCGTGTTTACGGGTATAAAGTTTGAAACGGCGTTTTTCAGATTTTGATAAAGACTTCACTAAACGTATTACTGCTGCCTGCGACATAACGGGATATTTTGAAATTAATGGAATAGCCGTAATCCGTGTACGGTAAAATGGTTGATTATCATTTACTTAGATGAATCTCTGCTTGTTCACTTGATCTGGTAGAATTATGGAAAATAATAAAAAAAGGTCAAAATAGGAATCCTTAACCGGATATTTTTACTTCAACAAACAGAAAAATTTCACGTATGGATATAAAAAAAATAGTTGTTGTTGGTAGCACAAATATGGACATGGTCGTAAAAACAAGCCATATACCCGTGCCTGGTGAAACAGTGCTGGGAGGTTCGTTTTTAATGAACCCGGGAGGTAAGGGCGCTAACCAGGCAGTAACCGTAGCGCGTTTGGGAGGGGATGTACTTTTTATCTCCAAGGTAGGCAATGATGTATTCGGAAAACAATCATCCCAGCTATTTGAGGAAGAAGGTATCAATACTTTTCATGTGCTGTCAGATGATGAGTTGCCATCCGGCGTAGCGCTCATTACAGTGGATGAATCCGGGGAAAACAGCATTGTAGTGGCTTCCGGCGCTAATGGTAATCTATACCCCGACGATCTGAAAGATGCATTAACAGAAATAGCAGGCGCAGGTTTCCTGCTCATGCAACTGGAGATCCCCATGGAAACTGTTCATTTTGTGGCCGGTTACGCGGCATCCAAAGGTGTGCGGGTGATCCTGAATCCCGCGCCGGCCAACACACTCAGCCCGGAACTGCTGGCTAATACAGATATCATCACACCCAATAAGAAAGAAGCGGAAATGATTTCCGGCATTAAGGTCACCAATATTGAAAGCGCGAAAAAGGCGGCCAAAGCCATTTACAATATGGGGGTGAAAAACGTAGTGGTTACCATGGGCGCCATGGGTGCAGTTATTTGCCAGGAAGAAAAAACACTGGTGATCCCCGCACAGAAAGTAGAAGCAACAGACACCACCGCCGCAGGCGATGTTTTTAACGGCGCGCTGGCAGTGGCCTTATCAGAAGGGAAATTGTTTCCTGATGCAGTGGAGTTTGCCAACATCGCCGCCGCGATCTCTGTAACAAGAATGGGCGCACAATCCTCTATTCCATACCGAAATGAATTTATTGCCAGTAGCATGAAAATAGAAGGCGAAAAGAAAAAATAAAGCTCCGATCCGTTTCCACCGTTAAATCAACCAATTCTTCCGTTATGAAAATAAAACTACTTTGGAGGTTTATCAGCCTCGTCATGAGCCTATTGCTCGTTGGTCATCTGCAATTGTACGCGGGGGGAAAATATCCGCTTCGCACACACCAGGGAACCACCACGCCAAACCGGGCGGATAAAGTTACCGGGCAGGTAACAGACAACCAGGGCAAACCGGTACCCGGCGTTACTGTGGCGGTGAAGGGCACCAGCACCGGTACTACCACAGATGAAAAAGGAAATTTTGCTATCCAGGTAAACGATCAGCAGGTACTGGTGTTTTCCTATATTGGTTTTCAAAACCAGGAAATTCAATATAAAGGCCAGCGCACCCTGTCGGTAGTGCTGCTGGCTTCTTCCACACAGTTAAATGAAATTGTAACAGTAGGTTACCAAACGCAGCGTAAGGTAGATCTTACGGGAGCGGTGTCGGTAGTGGCGATCGATAACCTGAAGAACGCGCCCACCAGTAATCCTATCCAGTCGCTGCAGGGCCAGGTGCCGGGGCTGTTCATCACTACCAGCGGAAATCCCAGCGGCGCTTCTACCGTGCGGATCCGTGGCGTGAGCACGCTCAATAATAACGACCCGTTATATATCATTGACGGGGTTCCCAGCAAGTCGAGCGCATTCCAGATCCTCACTGCGGAAGACATTGAGTCCATCCAGGTACTGAAAGACGCCTCATCTGCAGCTATCTACGGTGCGAGGTCGTCGAACGGTGTGATCATCGTTACCACCCGGCAGGCGAATACCAATAAAACCATTTTCAACTTCAGCTCCCGTGTTACACAGTCTACATTTACTACCGCGCCAAAGCTGCTGAATGCTACGGACCGCGCCAGGGTACAGTGGCAGGCTACTATCAACGACGGACTGGATCCCGATGATATTCCTTTTGTGAAGTACGACTGGTCCCGTAACCCGGATGGCACGGCCGTGCTGCACGGGCTCACGATTCCTGATGAACTGGTGCCGGGCGTGCCTTCTGCCAATACCAACTGGTTTGACGCCATTACGCGGAAAGGGCTGATCCAGGAGTATAACCTTTCGCTTTCTTCGGGCAGTAAAAACGGCGGCGCGTTTATGTCTGTCGGTTACCTGAAAGATAAATACGTGGAGGAGTTCAAGGATTTTCAGAAGTTGTCGCTCCGTGTCAACTCCCATCACCGCTTCCTCGATGGAAAAATAAAGATCGGGGAAAACCTTGCTATCTCCAATGGGATAGATAACGGCGACGGCAGTACGACGGCCTTCGCCGATGCCTTGCAGATCCAGCCGGTACTGCCGGTAAAACTGCCCAACGGCGAATATTCCGGCCCTGTAACCGGCAGTTTCGTGGATCATCCCAACCCGTTGATGACACTGGATCTTAATAAATGGGACCGCGTAAATTCCCTGAATATTCTTGGTAACATCTACGCGAATATATCTGTCCTGAAAAACTTTACGGTAAACGCTTCCCTCGGTGTGGAACATTCCAATACGGAGATCCGCGATATCCAGCGCAAATTTTCCACCGGCTTCATCAGCCGTACGGTAAACTCGTTGAAAAATTCCAAGTCGGAGGAATTTAACTGGAACCTGAACACCACCATCCAGTATAACCTGGAGGCCAGTAAACACCGCGCTACTTTTTTAGTGGGAACTGAAGCCGTGAGAAATAAATACGCCATCAATTCTACCTATAAAGAAAACTTTGCGCTGGAAACACTGGATTATTTCGTGGAAGGTGCCGGCAGCGGTAACCAGACGGTAGGCGGCAACGCCAATGGTTTTTCGCTGCTTTCTTACTTTGGTAAGGTCAATTATTCGTACGACAGTAAATACCTGCTGTCGGCTACTTTGCGCTACGACGGATCATCGCGGTTCGGGAAAAATAACCGCTTTGGCACATTCCCGGCTATCAGTGCCGGATGGAGAATTAATGAAGAAAATTTTATTAAAGACAATACCCGGATCATCTCCGACCTGAAACTAAGGGCAGGGTGGGGCAGAACCGGTAACCAGGAAATTTCCAGCACCGCCCGGTATGAACTGTATGAAACCTACTACGGCCTGGGCGCTATGCCATTCACCTCTGATAACGGTACTGCATACGATATTGGCGGCGCCGACTCCGGTCCTTTATTATCCGGCTTCCGGCAAACACAGCGGGTGAACGACGATCTTCGCTGGGAATCTACCACTGAAAAAAATATAGGACTGGATGTAGGATTGCTGGATCAGAAATTAACTGCTTCTTTCGATTACTTTAACCGGGCTACCAAAGATATCCTCATCTCCCCGGCCTACCTGGCTGTACAGGGCGAAGGCGGTACCCGCTTTGTAAACGGCGCTTCCGTAAAAACAACCGGCTTTGAAATTGCAGTGGGCTATAAAGACCAGGTGGGCGCCTTCAACTATTCCGTTGTTGGAAATGTAGGCCATTACAGCGACCAGATCACCGACCTGCCCGATAACGTAGTACATTCTTATCCCGGTAACTCCGAACAAACTATTCTCGGACGTTCCATGAATTCTATTTTCGGCTATGTAGCCGATGGCATCTTCCAAAACAAAAAGGAAGTAGACAACAGCGCAGAACAACCCGGTAAAGGCATAGGCCGGATCAGGTATGCAGACCTGAACAACGATGGCGTAATTAATACGCTCGATCAGCGATACCTCGGCGTTTCCGCACCACAGTATTCATTCGGACTAAACCTGCAGGGCGAGTACAAAGGATTTACGCTCAGTATCTTTTTCCAGGGAGTAGCCGGCATTTCGGTATATGATGAACGCAAAAGATTTTCCGATTTCACCAACCTCTGGGCAGGCACCAACTATGGCAGCCGCACGCTCAACGCATGGACGCCGCAGAACCCTAATTCCACCATCCCTGCTGTAACACTGGCAGATAATAACAACGAAGGAAGATTGTCATCTTATTTTATAGAAAACGGCGCTTATGTAAAACTCCGCGAAGTAAGCCTGGGATACCTGATAAAGAACATCAAACACCTGAATCCTATCCGGGTGTATGTAACGGGTCAGAACCTGTTGTCTTTTAAAGATAATTCAGGTAAAGATGCTTATGTATCCGCAGACCCGGAAGATTCCGGCTATGGATTTCCACGCCCGCGTAAGATCACCTTTGGTTTCAATTTATCATTCTGAATTTTAAAACAGCAGCGTTATGAAATACTATATAAAGTTTAGTTTACTGTTGATGTGCCTGGGAATTTTGCTTCCTGCGTGCAGCCGGTTCCTGGATGTACCGCCAAAAGGCGTGGTGGGCGCAGATGACCTGAATACGCCGGAAAACGTAGAAAAACTGGTGATAGCCGCTTACGCCAGTTTAGGCAACGATCACTGGGAAGTGCCTTACACCAGTGCATGGGTATACGGAAGCGTACGGTCGGACGACGCTTACAAAGGCGGACTTGGAACGGCCGACCAGGGCGAGTTTACCCAGTATGAAGTATTTTCCACCATCCAGGAAAACCAGAGCCGTGGTAACCTGTTATGGACAAGGTTATTCATGGGCGTGCAACGCGCCAACCTGGCGCTGAAAGGGGTCAACCAGTTAAGCGACGACAGCTACCCGGAAAAGAAACAACGAAGGGCGGAAATGCGGTTTATCCGCGCACATTTCTATTTCCTGCTGAAAAGCCATTTCAAAAAAGTACCTTTTATTGATGAATCAATTTCACAGGACAGTATCAACACCGTTTCCAATGTGCAGTATAACAACGATGAACAATGGAATAAGATTGCGGACGACTTCCAGGCTGGTGTAGATGATCTACCGCTTCAGCAGGAGCAAACAGGCCGGCCAAATAGTTACACCGCAAAGGCATACCTGGCCAAAGTGCGCCTGTACCAGGCCTATGAACAGGACGAACAGAACAATGTGACCCACATCAACCCCCAACGCCTGAACGAAGTAGTAACGCTTACAAACGATATCATCACCGGCAGCGGGTATAAGCTGTCTGGCGACTACGCCGAGAATTACCTGTGGCAGTTCGAAAACGGGAAAGAATCCATTTTCGCGGTGCAGCGCTCCCTGAACGACGGATCAGAAGTGGGCAGGATAGATATGTCTACCGCCCTGAATTATCCCATGTACCCGGCATATGGCTGCTGCTCTTTTCACCGGCCCAGCCAGAACCTGGTGAATGCTTTTCAAACCGGCCTGGATGGACTGCCGAAATTTGAAACATTCAACAATGTGGAAATGAAAGACCAGGCCGACTTCCAGAATAACTCCTTCGATCCCCGCCTGGATCATACCGTAGGACTGCCCGGTCATCCTTTCAAGTACCAGAATAATATTATTTATCAAACCAGTTCCTGGACCAGGGGACCGGAATTGTACGGGCCATTCTCCGGGATGAAATCTGTAGTGCAGGCGGATTGTCCCTGTCTTACTACGGCCAAGGGATACGCTTATCCTGCCAGCTCTATGAACAACGACATCATTAAATTTGACGATGTGCTGCTTTGGAAAGCGGAGGCGCTGATAGAACTGGGCCGGCAGAACGAAGCAGTGGATATCATAAACCAGGTACGCCAGCGTGCAAAGAACAGCACTGGCAGGTTAGTTGATGCTAACGGTCACCCCTACTCGAATTATCATGTGGAACTGTATAAGCCCGGTCAGAATATCGCCTGGACGCAGGTCAATGCGCGCAAGGCTTTGCGGTGGGAACGCCGTTTGGAATTTGGTATGGAAGGCGCCCGCTTTTTTGATTTGGTGCGTTGGGGCATTGCAGCAGAAGTACTGAATGATTATTTTGAGGTGGAAAGCAAACGCAGAACCTACCTGCAGGTGGGGCATTTTACAAAGAACCGAGATGAATATTTACCGGTGCCTACGCAACAGATAGACCTGAGCGATGGCCTCTATAAACAAAACAGTGGCTGGTAACAGCAATTAAATTCATTAAATATCAACCTATATGAAATTCCACAAAAAGCAGGCATTAGCAGCAGCGCTGTCATTTGCCATGATCAGTTTTTTAGCGTCCTGCGCTATGTCGGAAAAAGCAAAGGAAACCACCGGGGAGAAAGCAGCCATTATTTTTGATTCCGACATCGGCCCCGATTATGATGATGCCGGCGCCATTGCCCTGCTCCATGCCCTGGCCGATTCAGGGGAAGCAAAGATCCTGGCTACCATTGCCAGCAACAAGTATGAAGGTATTGCCGCCGTGCTGAATGTATTCAACACGTACTTCAAACGCCCCGATATTCCCATTGGCGTGCCCAAAGGTGCGGGTGTGGATATGCGCGACAGCCAGCACTGGACGGATTCTATCCTGGCCAAATACCCACATGCTATCAAAAGTAACAACGAGGCGGAAGACGCGGTTACGCTGTACCGCAAGGTACTGGCGGCCCAGCCCGATCAGAGTGTGACCATTGTTACCGTTGGTTTTCTCACCAACCTGGCTAACCTGCTGCAGTCGAAAGGAGATAATATTTCACCGCTCACCGGCAAGGAACTGGTTACACAAAAAGTAAAGCTGCTGGTGAGTATGGCCGGTAAATTCCCGGAGGGAAGAGAGTTCAATGTATTCTGTGATTCTACTGCTTCCATTGCAGCCTTTGAGCACTGGCCCACAAAAGTGATTTACTCCGGCTTTGAAATAGGATGGAATATTAAAACCGGCCTGCCGCTGTCGCAGAACGAAAGCATTCAGAATAGTCCGGTAAAAGATGTGTTCCGGATCTGCATCCCGCAGTCGCCCGACGATGCGCAGGGCCGCATGAGCTGGGACGAAACGGCTGTATTGGTAGCCATTCGTGGTTATGAACCCTATTACACCGTACAAAGCGGCAAAATAAAAGTAGCGCCCAATGGCAGCAACACCTGGGATAACAGCGGCAGCGGGCAGGATTACCTGTTGGAAAAAATGCCGCCGCAACAAGTACAGGCGGTGATTGAACAGCTGATGGCGCATCAGCCGAAGCAATAGAACAGGTACGCATCATTTCAAACAATAAGAATTATTACGCATGTTTATTGTACAAGATTATGGAACGGCCGTTTGGTTATGCGTGATCACGATGTTGTGCTGGGGCTCCTGGGCCAACACGCAGAAGCTGGCCGGCAAAACCTGGCGCTTCGAATTATTTTACTGGGATTATGTGATAGGCATCTTATTATTCTCGTTGCTGTCGGCGTTTACCCTGGGAAGTAATGGCAACGGGGGCCGCAGCTTCCTGGCAGACCTGTCGCAGGCTGCCGGCGTCAATATTGCCAGCGCGTTATTGGGTGGCGTTATTTTCAACGCCGCCAATATCCTTTTAACAGCGGCTATTGCCATTGCCGGTATGTCGGTGGCTTTCCCCGTAGGCATTGGGCTTGCCCTGGTGCTGGGTGTGGTGATCAATTACCTGGGCGCTGCAAAAGGCAACCCGGTATGGCTTTTTGCAGGTGTGGCGCTGGTAACCGTGGCAATTGTACTTAATGCAGTGGCCTATCGCAAGGCTTCAGGAGAGAACCGCAAAGTATCGTCTACCGGGATTTTACTATCCATAGTGGCCGGTGTGCTGATGTCGTTTTTTTACCGGTTCATTGCGGTATCTATGGACCTGCAGGATTTTGTACACCCGGCTGCAGGGAAAATGACGCCTTATACGGCCGTTGTTATTTTCTCCGCAGGTATTTTTATCAGCAACTTTTTGTTCAATACCATTTTGATGAAACGGCCTTTTGCAGGGGCGCCTACAGGGTATGCCGATTATTTTGCCGGGAAATTTTCCACGCATATGGTGGGCGTCCTGGGTGGTGTTATATGGGGATTGGGGAACTCCCTCAGTTTGATTGCAGCGGGGAAAGCCGGCGCCGCTGTTTCCTACGGACTGGGACAGGGAGCAACGCTTGTTGCCGCCTTATGGGGCGTGTTTATATGGAAAGAATTTAGAGCTGCGCCAAAGGGCACCGGCGGGCTCATAGCCGGGATGTTCCTGTTGTTTGCCGCCGGGCTGGGGCTAATCATTTATTCAGGAGGATAATAAAGTACCGCCTCCGGCGGATCTTGTCTGACTCAGGATGATGATTACAGGGAGTAATGTTATTGCCGGAGGCGCCCTGGGGAAGATTTCTTATCTTCCCCAGGATAATTTTATAGGGAGATGATAAAAAGAATAGCGCCTGATAAATGGAAACATTTCTTCGTGGGTATCCTGATGGGAGCAGTGCTGCAGGTAGCGGCACAAGTGGTATTCCCGGGCCGCACCTCAATGGCCACGTTAGCGGCCTTTACAATGGTAGTAGCCATCAGTTATGGTTTTGAGCTGTTGTCGCTGATCACCGGCAGGGGGCATTATGATATCATGGATGCGGTAGCCAGTATTATTGGCGGCCTGGCCGGTATGTTGCTGGGGTTGGGTATTTACCGGTGGCAATTCCAGTTTTAAAAATGCGGGCTCATAAAATCCTTTTCTGGAAATCCGCAAGAAAGCGTAAATCAATGATCCCCGCTTTACGTATTTTCGCAACATGGCTTTGCAGAAAATAATGATCCCCATTAATGACCCCGCACATTTTTCTTTTGAAGAATGCCTGCGTTTCCTGGGGAGGTCCGATAAGGAGTGTTTACATTATATACATGAAGGAAAGGTGCGGCGGATGTTGTTGTCCGGCGGAGAGCCGGTGGTAGTGGAAATTGCACCCGGTTCAAAAAAGGATTTCCTGGAAGTAACCGTACTGGCGCCCGCCGGTACGGAAGTGGAGGAAGCGCCCATTGTAAGATATATTACGCATTGGTGGCACCTGGACGCCGACCTGCAGCCCTTTTACCGTTATACACAAACAGACCCGCTGTTAAAAGGGCTGGCCCAAAAATACAATGGCCTTCGCCTTATAGGAATGCCCGATCTTTTTGAGGCCATCACCTGGCCGGTGATAGGGCAGCAAATTAACCTGGCCTTTGCCTACACATTGCGGCAGCGGTTTATCACTCACTTTGGTTATCATGTGCACCTGCACAACACCGATTTTTATTTGTATCCGCATCCTAAGGTGATTGCCGCGTTAACACCGGACCAGCTTACGCCTATGCAGTTTTCCCGCAGTAAAGCATTGTACCTGGTGGAAACCGCCAAACAAATGGCCGGTGGCGCACTCAGCGAGGAGGGCCTGAATGCCATGAGCTATGAAGCTGCCCGCGAAAGCCTGGTAGCTATGAAGGGAATCGGCAACTGGTCGGCCAACTATGCCTTGATGAAATTCCGCCGTTTTCCGCAATCTGTTTTACTGGAAGATGTTGGTTTGCAGAATGCAATAAAAAATAGATTAAATTTGGAAGCCAAGCCCTCTATGACGGCGTTACAGGAGTATACAAAGCCATGGAAGGAACACGCAGCATATGCCACGTTTTATTTGTGGAGGTCATTATTACCCCAATAGATTATTTCATGGAAGACGGATTGTATCATTTACGTATAGACACTCCCGTTGGACCGCTACTGATCAGTGGTACCACACAATTTATCAACGCTGTTTCCTTCACTGATGCCCCCCCGGTTGATTTCCCGCAGGCGCCTGCACTGTTGCTGGATTGTGCGCAACAGCTGTACGAGTATTTCGCGGGAGACCGCAAAGTGTTTGAACTGCCCATTTTCCAGGAAGGAACGCAATTCCAACAAACGGTGTGGCAACAACTAACTGTTATTCCATTTGGTCATACTATTTCGTACCAGCAACTGGCGCGCCGTATCAACAACCCCAAAAGCATCCGTGCCGTAGGTACCACCAACGGGAAAAACAGGCTGGCTATTATTGTACCCTGCCATCGCGTAATTGGCAGTGATGGCTCGCTTACCGGCTATGCCGGCGGCTTGTGGCGAAAACGCTGGCTGCTGGAACATGAACGGACCGACCTGTTTACGGGTTTGATGTAATTTCATCTGATATGGTCAATATTTAAAAAACTGCATCTGTTTTAAGATGATAATTTATCTCAATTTTGTTCCTGAATTACAACCCGGAATTGTTATCAACAACATGTAATCATGGAATTGAAATTGCAGGAAGACCTGAAACATACAGATCAGCTACTACAGTTAACCAAAGATTTCAGCAGCAGGTTTTTGTCCGCAATAGATAAACTGGCCGATAAAAAGGTACAGATCAACGGCCGTGTATCCATTCAGGATACTGGGTTGGGTGGGGCCGGGCATTCCGCCATCCGTGCGGCATTGGTGAACCGGCGTACCAATAGTAAAGATGTATTGATGGCCTATGATACCATGAAGGTACTGGGAGGGGAAATGGTGAATAAATATACTTATGCGTAAATCAAATACAAATGCTTACATCGCGCTTGCCATTGTAAGTATTTTCTGGGGAACCACCTACCTGGCATCCAGTGTGGGCGTAAGACATATGCACGGAGTGATGCTGGCAGGCATAAGACAGGCAACAGCCGGATTCCTGATCACCGGATTTTTTTTACTGAAGGGATATAAGTTACCGGGAAAAATAGTGTTGTCGAAATTGTTTGTGATCGGTACACTGATGTTGTGCGGCGGAAATGGTTTGCTCACCTGGGCGTTGCGATATATTCCCAGCGGGCTGGGCGCCATTATTGCGGCTACTATACCCATCTGGATCACCATTACCAGCTATTTCCTGGTACAGCGCACCCGGCTTAGTTTACAGCTCATCATCGGGATGATCCTGGGTTTTGGCGGCGTAGCGGGGATCTTTTATAATTATTTGTCCAGTTTGATGAACCCTGATTTCCAGTTCGGGATCATCATTGGTTTTATCTCCTGTATATTCTGGGCGTTGGGTTCTGTGTTAACGGCGAAATGGTCGCTGGGGGTGAACTACCTGTATGGCGCCGGATTCCAGATGTTTTTCAGCGGTATTATCATGTTGCTGGTAGCCACATTGTTCCTGGGGCAGCATGTGGAAATACAAAGTTTCACTACTGAATTATGGGAAAGTTTGTTGTACCTGGTATTGGTAGGCTCGGTATTTTCCTATTCCGCTTATGTGTTTGCACTGAATAACCTGCCGCCGGCGCAGGTATCTATTTATGCGTATATCAACCCGGTGGTGGCGGTGTTGCTGGGATGGCTCATCCTGCATGAAAACCTCACGTGGTTAACAGGCGTCTGCTCGCTGGTAACTATCGGGGGCGTGTACCTGGTGAACAGCGCTGTTAATAAAGGTAAAAAAAGTGTTGTAGCAACTGCAGAATTGTAATAGCTATAATTTTTTAAGGTAGAAGTTTATAGACAGATGCTCGCCCCGGTGTTTACCGGAAGGAGCATCTTTTCTTTTGTAATGGAAATGAATTAAATTGAGATGGATTATTAAACCTGTTATTTTATGGATGTTATTCAGGCAACGGAGTTACATACGAATGAAGTGGCGGTATTGTTTGATGCCTACCGCAGTTACTATGACCAGGCGCCTGATTTCAAAGGAGCGCTGGATTTTATTACGGAAAGAATTGCGCAAAAGGACAGTGTAATATTTGTAGTATTACTGGATGCTGAAATTATCGGGTTCACCCAACTATATCCCATCTTCACTTCCCTGGGCATGAAACGTGGCTGGCTGCTGAACGATCTGTACGTATTGGAGGAGCACCGCGGCATGGGCGCTGGTAAAGCCCTGCTGGACAGGGCCGCGGCATACGGCAAATCCACTAATGCGGCCTGGCTCATGTTACAAACCTATATTGCCAACACCGGCGCACAAAAACTTTACGAAAAAGAAGGGTTCAAAAAAGACACAAATTCCTACTATTATTATAAAGCACTTTAAAAATGGGGATCGCCTTCGGCGATTGTCTTGGAACACTGATTACAATGATTTGTTTGATGGATATGTTTTGATTTTATATTAGGGGAGATATAAATAAACTGTTCATATCTTTCTAAACTATCAGAAAAAGAAAAAAAATCAAACAAATCAGTATAATCAGCGTAATCAGTGT
>NZ_DATMTE010000975.1:0-11765 GCF_035564935.1 Chitinophaga sp.
GCCAGCAATTGTTTGTAAGTGCTTTCGGCGCCCATCCATTCTTCATTCAACACCTTACCTGTTGGAGTGGTGATGGTATATTTAGAACCTGATTGCCCTGATCCCGCTTTCCAGGGCTTGGAATCCCAGGGACCCAGCGGATCATTATCGGGGTTGGAATAATTCCCTTGTCTTGTTTCAGAAAGCGGGATACCATAAAATGTATTCTTCTTTTTCAGGATCTCCGAATTTCTAGCATAAACAACAATATACTCGGCTACCTTCGAAATCATTTTTGACTTATCATTCGGTTGGTTATGTCTTCTTCTCCAGGTGATGATGGCTTCTTTATTCTCTTCTCCAAAAATTTCATCCATTAAGATCTTAAGGTTCGCCAGTTCATTATCATCAATATTGATAAAGATGATACCGTCGTCACTCAAAAGATTCTTTGCCAGGAAAAGCCGGGGAAGCATCATCGACAACCAGTTGGAGTGAAATTGCCCGTTCTCTTTCTTGTTTGGGCGGAACAATCCTTCTTTCATCATGAAGCCTTCTTCATCTTTTTCCTTAATCCTTTTGAAGTATGCTTCTTTTGTTTCTGAGAATTTATCAGGATAGATGAAGCTATCGGAGCCGGTGTTGTAAGGAGGATCTATACATATGGCCTTTATCTTTCCATAATAAGATTTCTGCAACACTTTCAACACTTCAAGATTTTCTCCTTCTATGAATATATTTTCTGTTTTGTCCCAGTTCACAGACCCGTTGAGGTCCGGCGCCAAAGTAGCTGTAGCAGGTAATTGCAGCATCTTAAACGCTTCGCTTTTACCGGCCCAGTTCAACTGGTAACGTTCACTGTCGGGGTTGATGCTTTCACCCAGCAGCTGCTTTAACTGATCTATATTTAGTTTATCCTCCGAAAAAGCGCCGGGGATAATATCTTTTAACTTTGCGATTAAGTGGGCCGTTATGTTTAATGACTTACCATCCATGTCCTGTTTGTCTTTTAATCTTTTTTCTCAATTCTAAAGCACCTTATGTGCAAGCGGTCCTTCTTCCAGCAGATTGTCATTAATTGTCAAATGTAATAAAAAAGTCAACTGGTAGCTGACATCCGGGAAAACGCAAAACGCATGTTACCTGTAATGAAGACGTCTTTTGTAACAGCTGTTGAAAGCATGGGAAGATCATGGAGGGGCAACGGGTCAAAAACGCTATAAAACACCACTATTTTGTAAGAAAACGCCACTCCTCTTATCATTATTGTGCGAAAAAAAATATAGTTTAAAAACGATGTTTTCCCAGGTGATACCTTGTATTTTTGGCGCTGCTCATCTATAAAACCCATCATCATGCACAAATATTTGCTTTCTTTCCGGGAAACAGACAGATCAGATTTTACGGCCGCAGGCGGCAAAGGCGCCAACCTGGGCGAGTTATCCGGGATCAGCGGCATACAGGTACCGGAAGGCTTTTGCGTTACCACCGATGCCTATAAAGCAATAACCGGGAATAACGCAGCGCTTAACAGCCTGTTGGATGAATTAGCCGCGCTGAAGGCCGAAGAGCGGGAACCCATCAGCAACATCAGTGCAAAGATCCGCAGCACCATTGAAAATATACCCATTCCCGGGAATATCGCCGGAGCGTTGGAGGAATATCTTATAAAGATTGGAGAGCAGGATGCCTATGCAGTACGCTCCAGCGCCACCGCGGAAGACCTGCCAACGGCCTCTTTCGCAGGGCAGCAGGATACCTGGCTGAACATTACCGGGAAAGAAGCCATCCTGCGGCATATCAGTAAGTGCTGGGCCTCCCTGTTTACGGAAAGGGCGGTTATTTACCGGCTCAGGAACGGCTTCGATCACCGTAAGGTATACCTGGCCGTGGTAATACAGAAAATGGTATTTCCGCAAGCCGCGGGCATCCTGTTCACTGCTGATCCCCTTACGGCTAACAGGAAAGTAGTATCCATTGATGCCAGCTTCGGGCTGGGCGAAGCCCTGGTGTCCGGCCTGGTAAACGCCGACAACTATAAAGTAAGCAACGGCAACATCATCGCTAAAACAATAGCGGCCAAGAAGCTGGCGATCCATGCCTTAAAGAATGGAGGCACGCATGAGCAGGCGATTGAGCCGGCACAGCAACAGCAGCAAACCCTCACAGATAAGCAGATCCTGCAGCTGGAACAGCTGGGCAGGAAAATTGAGGCGCATTTTGGTACTCCCCAGGATATTGAATGGTGCCTGGCAGATGATATATTTTATATTGTCCAGAGCCGGCCCATCACCACCTTATTTCCTGTCCCCGCAGCCGGCGATGGGGAAAATCGTGTATACATCTCCGTAGGACATAACCAGATGATGACCGACGCCATGAAGCCGCTGGGATTATCCTTCTTCCTGTTAGTTACACCGGCGCCTATGCGTACCGCCGCCGGCAGGCTGTTTGTGGATGTTACCCACCACCTTGCTTCTGCTGCCGACAGGAAAATAATGATTGATGTGCTGGGGAAATCCGACCCGCTTATAAGAGGTGCGCTGCTGAACGTAACTGCGAGGGAAGGTTTTATTAAATCATCTCCGGAGGATAAAAATACACCAGCCTCCGCTAACCTCAGTAAATTTGCCGCTACGCCCGATTTTCAGCCCCGGATTGAAAACGATCCTGCCATTGTTACCGGGCTAATCAAAAACTCCCTGGACTCTATAGAAACGCTGAAACAAAACATCCAACCGAAATCCGGGCCGGAGCTGCTCGATTTTATCCTGGAAGATATCCAGGAATTAAAGAAGGTCCTGTTTAATCCGCGGGGTTCAGCAGTGTACCTGACGGCCATGGATGCTCACTCATTTATCAATGAAAAAATGAACGCGTGGCTGGGAGAGAAAAATGTGGCAGATATACTTTCTCAATCAGTAGACAATAATATCACTTCGGAAATGGGCCTGGCTTTGCTGGATGTAGCAGATGTGATTCGCCCGTATCCTGCCATCATAGCGTATCTTCAGCAGGTAAAAGACGATCGCTTCCTGGAAGAGCTGGTAAAGTTTGAGGGAGGAAAGGAAGTCCGCGAAGCCATCACCACTTATCTTGATAAATACGGTATGCGCTGCAGCGGGGAGATTGACATTACCAGAACCCGCTGGAGCGAACAACCAACTACGCTGCTTCCCATGATCCTCGGCAATATCAAAAACTTTGCGCCCAACGCCAGCCGGCGGAAATTTGAACAGGGAAAACAGGAAGCCCTGGCAAAAGAACAGGAACTGCTAAACAAATTGAAGCAATTGCCGGAGGGTGAACAAAAGGTGGAAGAAGCAAAACAATTGATCAGCTATATGCGGAATTTTATTGGTTATCGCGAATATCCAAAATATGGTAAGATCAGCCGCTTTTTAGTTTACAAACAGGCTTTGCTCAAAGAAGCGGAACAACTGGTGAAAGCCGGCGTTATCCATGAAAAAGAAGATATATACTACCTCACGTTTGAAGAATTACGGGATGTGGTACGTACCCATCAGGTAGACTACCAGCTTATCCATCAACGGAAAGAAGACTATCAGCAATATGAAAAGCTCACTCCTCCGCGGGTGATCACATCCGACGGGGAAATTATTACCGGCGCCTACAACCAGGAGCATTTACCGGCCGGCGCTATTGCAGGCCTACCGGTTTCCTCCGGTGTAATAGAAGGCCGCGCGCGGGTGATTTTAGATATGGCCGATGCGGCCCTGGAAGAGGGCGATATATTAGTGACCACCTTTACTGATCCCAGCTGGACGCCGTTGTTCGTGTCCATCAAAGGGCTGATCACCGAAGTGGGCGGATTGATGACGCATGGAGCTGTTATTGCGCGTGAATATGGCTTACCCGCCGTTGTGGGAGTAGAAAACGCCACCAGGCTGATAAAAGATGGGCAAAGGATCCGGGTGAACGGAACGGACGGATATGTAGAAATACTATAACCCGGCAATTCGCTAACTTTACTTCACTTTATCGTATGATTTTTTATGAACGGATATGCCATAGCGCCGGTTGGTGACAACGGGTCTACTTCTCTTCTCCGCTACCGCACGGCCACTCCTCCTGCCAGGGGCAGGATAATGCTGCAGCAAAACCTGTTCACCTTCTTACTGGACGGCGAAAAAACGGTTCATTTTGCAGGTACACAGGTGACTGTAAAGCCTCACCAGTTTGTAATGCTGGCTGCGGGGAATTGTCTCATGAGCGAAAAGATTGCTGCAAAAAATGCAGATTACCATAGTATTCTTTTCTTCTTCGATAGTAAACTGCTGACAGACTTTTTCACCCATCATGCTGCATTGACCGGCGAACCGGCCAAACAACCGGATAACCGCCCATTCCTGTTATTGGAGAAAGATGAGTTCCTGGTAAATTTCACCCGCTCGCTCGACTATATGCTGAGTAGCGATAAACCAGTATATCATGATCTGCAAAAAGTGAAACTGGAAGAGCTGTTCTTATATCTTGCCGTACAATACCCCGGGCAGATACAGCAGATCAGGAACATGAACGCTGCAACCGGCGACGACCTGGTAGTACGGCAGGCTGTTACATCGCATATCAGCAACAATATCACTGTGGAGGAACTGGCCTTTTTATGTAACATGAGCCTGTCTACCTTCAAACGCAGGTTTGCCCGCATTTACGGCAATAGTCCCAACAGGTGGCTATTGGAAAAAAGGATGGAAAGAGCCGCTAAAATGCTGCGGCAAAACGATTGCAAAGCGAACGAGATCTATTATGAACTTGGTTATGAAAACCTGTCCAGTTTTGTGCAGTCCTTTAAACAGGTTTACGGTATAACCCCCAAGCAATACCAGCTAACAAATTGAACGTTTAGCCACATTTTCTGAACGGTTGCCCATCCTTTGGCGCCGGTCTTTACATCTACCTTTGGATAACAATTCAAACAAAATGAAAAAGACCATGACAACAGAAAACAGCACATTTACATTAAAAAGCAATGAGCTTGGCGGTCAGCTCTCCAACAAGCAATATGCAAATGGTATGGGTTTTAACGGGGAGAACCAGTCGCCCCAACTATACTGGGAACATGCCCCCGCGGCAACACAAAGCTTTGCGGTAACCGTATACGACCTTGATGCGCCCACCGGCAGCGGTTTCTGGCACTGGGTAGTTTTCAATATCCCGCCAAATATCCGCGAGCTGGCGGCCGGCGCCGGCGATCCCGGCAAACACCTCCTTCCGGAGGGCGCCATACAAAGCAATACCGATGCCGGTATGCCCGGTTATATTGGCGCAGCACCCAATGAGGGCCCCGCACACCGTTACCTGATCACGGTATACGCGCTCAGTAAAAAACTGGAATTGGATACAAATGCGACGCCTCCCTATGTGGGTTTTAACATGCACTTTGCCACATTGGCAAAAGCTTCGCTGGTTGTTTACGGGCAAAAACAATAGGGTATATAATATGTCCCGGCGTTTATTTATTACAACGCACGCGGCTTCTGCATTATAATGTCGCAAATCGCCCGGAGATTGTCGTTTACAGGGCGCCTCTCATTTAACCGGGCAAAGTATTTTTGTATCATAACAACAATACTAAACAAGATGAAAATAATTATCTATCTCGCAGCTTCCGCCAATGGAATGATCAGCAATAACAGGAATGTACCGGATTGGTTATCGCCGGAATACGGCCAGGGATTTATGGCTATCAGCCAGCGTACACAAGCCGTGATCATGGGGAAAACCACCTACAACATACTGGCGCCTGATTACCTGCCCCTGAAGGAAGGTTCGCTGGTGGTGTTAACACATGATACCAAAGCTACGCCTGCCCAACCCAACGTACTGTTCACCAGTAACAACCCCGAAGCGATTGTTGCAGCACTCGCCGCCAAAGGGCATACGGAAGCGGTGATCATTGGCGGCACGCAAACGGTGAGCGCTTTCATGAAAGCCGGATTGGTGAATGAACTCATCCTGGTGGTAGAGCCGGTGCTGTTTGGTAAGGGATTGCCTTTAATGGAGGAAGTTGATGCGGAGTATAAGCTGGCACTGCTGGAGGTGAAGAAATTGAATGATAATAGTGTGGAGTTAAGGTATGAGGTGAAGATGTAAGCCAATTTACGTGGTGCTATTTCACCGAATCAATAATACGCTGCCTCGCTTAAGGAATGTTTTTCCCAGTAAGTCCTTGCCACTTATAACATAAATATAGCTTCCCATGGGTGATCTCTGGCCATCCCAACCGGCGCCAAGGGTATTGGACGAAAAAACTAATTTCCCCCAGCGGTCAAATACTTTAAAATAGTCTATAGATACAATTCCTGTATAACGGGGCCTGAATATATCATTTTGCCCATCTCCATTAGGGCTGAAAGCTGTTGGAATGTATACGTCCGTTTTATCTACTACCGTGATATAAGCGGTTGCTATGGTACTGGTACAAATATCCATGCTGGCTGTTACATAATACTTCGTATCAGCAAACTGGAGAGGCAGCGTAAATACTCCCGTATTATTTTCATTCACTTTACGGTTTAAGCCCGGGTCTGCATACAGGGTAAATACAACAGCTGTAGAATAAGACCACTTTAATTCCAGGGGCTGTCCCTTAGCAATGATATAATAGAGATCCCCTGGAGCAGGAAGTGCACTGGCGTTATTATTCACATTCAATATGCCTGAATTTACAACGCAGCCATATTTGTCTGTTACCGTTAATGTAAATGCTCCTTTTTTTATTCCTTTCAATTCCGTTCCGTTTCCTTTTTCAACACCATTTTCATCTGTCCAGCGGTATCTGAATGGTCCCTCCCCGGTAATAACCGGCGCCTGGATGCCTCCATTGGCCTGCCCGCAGGTTTCATCTGTAACCATTGGGGGGCCTGATAGCAATGGCCCCCTGCGCTGGGGAACCTCGGTTGTATATGCCAGTTGCTCGCAGTCGTTTTCATCAATAATGTACAACGCATAATTTCCCGGGCCAACGTTCATTACATTCCTGTCAGTGCCTATTACGTTGCTGGTAGCGGTATTCACCCATTTTAACGATTTGATGGTATTGCCCGTAATATTGTTTATTAATATTGCACCATCCGTTTCATTACAGGTGGGAAATTGTATTTCACCCTGTACCAACCATTGGGTGGGCTGTGTTTTGCTGATTTTATACCACATTGTTTGTGCATTGCAGGAGAAGTTGTTGGTAGCAGTTAACTGGTAATTGCCTTCGGGGATATCTTTCAGCTCAATGTTGGTTCCCACCATACTACCGGCCTCATTACGCCAGGTATAAGTATCAGCTCCTGCTACCAGCAACCCGCTGATAGCGCCGCCTTGCCCGCCACAGCCAGCAGGCGTAATCTTTATATTCGCAGCATCCAAGCTGATAGTTCCAATATCATCGACCTCTATTGGAGTGCCCATTACAGGCACACAGCCGGAATTGTCGGTCAGCTCCAGGCGGTATTCCCCCTGGGGTATATTTTTCAGTTCCAGGCCAGTACTAACTACATTGTCCGCCTCGTTCAACCACCTGAATGTATAAGGCATTATACCCGTTATATCTATCCCGCTAACGGCGCCATTGCTGTTACTGCAGGTGGCTGCTGTAACAGTGGCGGAGCTTTGGTTAATGGAAGGCGGCTGTTGATTGGTAAGCACAATAGGAGCTGATATTGCAAAACAATCGTCCGTTATATAAGCGTACAAACGGTAAGTACCTGCGGGAACTTTGGTAAGATCTGGTCCCGTTCCAACTATTTCATCTTTTTCATTCAGCCATTTGTACTGCTTTGTGTAGGCGTTTGCATGATCTGTGATATTGGATATAGCGCCATTATTATCGTTACAGGGCTTTACAAGGGTCATCTGTTCATTTGTGAGGCTGGGCTTTACATCCAAAATGGTAACGATATAAGATGACACCGCGCATTTACCATGAGGGTTATTATTTGTATTTGCCCATAGTGTATATGTGCCCGGTAGTATAGCCGGCAGCTCGGCGTCGCGTCCCACTATATTACCCGAAGCATCTTCCCATTGAATCACAACAGCACCGGTTACCGCAATCCCCTTAATACTACCGGGTTTTCCGCAAAAGGAAGGCGTTACCTCTATTCTTTCCGTATTTATAGTAGCCCTGGTAAATTCAGAAGTGGAACCTTCCTTATTGGTACCGGTCACTACTACATTTTCCGGCAAAGCGCCTGAATAAGACCATTTACCGCCGGCGTCAGCCACTGTACGGCCAAGATATACCTTACCCTCGCAACCACCCTGCGTACCGGAGCAATTATCTGCATCAAATACTTCAATAACAGCATCTGCTTCACTTGTGCCTGATACGGTTGTTCCTGTAAAAGATTCAACAAAAACGGTTTCTTTTGATTGAATACCTTTCCCATTACAGAAAAAGCTGTTCTTTGAAATCGTAACATGGTCATCGTACGAACAGGATACTCCTCCAAACAAACCGGATATATAGTTCTTTTCGCTTTGCTGGTTTCCACCAATAAACGCACTTTTTACCCTGAATAGCTCTACGCTGAAATTAGCATAGCTCCTCCCTGTTCTGATGGCGCCTGTAACATCTGTATTTATCTTGTTCCCCTGTAGTAAAACCGTACCGTATCCTCCTCCTAACGCAAAATATCCTTCCAGTATATGGTTATTTTTCACCTCGATCGCATTATCTCCTGTAATATCAGTTCTAGGATAAGTGGTAATAGTAAATGAAGCGTTGCCAATTTTATTGCTTCCTGTATAATCGCCACCACCAATATTGTCATGCACATTATAGTTACGTTTGCCCAGGGGAACCAGCGCGCTGTAATACTCTTCAATACGCGTATAGGCACATATCTGGTTATGATCCATTTCTACGTTACCAGTCCCCCACAGTATTATAGAAGGATAAGAAATCATATAGATCGGGATGCTTACCCCATCCGGATTTACACCAAGCAGGTTATATGCAATGTGCAAATCAGTAGCGTTTCCCTGCGTAAGTTGTACACCACTGGATATCAGCCCGTCTGATGCATTCATAACATTTCCTTTTCCCGGTGCGCCGATGGTTATGTGGCTACTTTCGGTAATATTAAGGCAGTATCCGCCGCTGGTAAACCATCCGGGAGGAATTTCGAGGTCTATACCATAAATGTTTACATGCTCCGCATCCCTTATGGAGAGAATATTAAAAAAATTACCATTCGAGAAGTAATTCTCCTTTAGTAACCTTATTTTCGCGTCACTTATGCCAAATGCAGCATCTGGCTGCGTAGTGCCATCTAATTCGATGTTGGATGACAGTGCTGGTAACTCTGCTATTATCCTGATAGTACGATCATCCACCGAAGAACCGGGAAGATTGAAATGAATATAATCCACAACGGTAGTACCATTTGCGTTAGCCTGGTTAATGGCATCGCGCAAAGTGCCAGGTCCCGCATCCGCTTTAGAGGTGACAATAAAGATGGCTGCTTTTGTTGAGCTAACAAACAAAATAAGACAAAAGATCAGCGTGATCCGGAAAAGCAGGTGCATATAGGTATAAATAGCTGTAATTAAGCCATGAAAGTAGGAAAAATTCTGATAGCCAGATAATGAACAAAAATATCCCTAATTTACAGGAACCATGAAAAAAGCGACTTTACTACCCCTGATAACAGCAGCGGCATTTTGCGCTGGTTTCACCTTCAATACCATCATAACACCACCAAACAAAACAGCTACAAAAATGAAAAAAGTAACAGGCATCGGCGGTATTTTCTTCAAATGCAAAGACCCCAACAAAATGAAAGACTGGTATCAAAAACATCTTGGCTTAAACACCAACGATTACGGCGCCACCTTTGAATGGTATGAAGGCGCAGACAGCACAAAGAAAGCAGTAACACAGTGGAGCCCTTTTGAAGAAACAACGAAATATTTTGCCCCGTCTGCCAAAGACTTCATGATCAATTACAGGGTAGAGAACCTGGAGCAACTGGTGGAGGAACTTAAAAAAGAAGGCGTTACCATTGTCGACAAAATTGAAAGCTATGATTACGGCAAGTTTGTTCATATCATGGACGTTGAAGGAAACAAAATTGAATTATGGGAGCCAACCGAATAACCCCAGCCTACTCAAATTGCGCCATAGCGTCTGCAAAACGGGGTGTACGCATCTGCTGAACCGCCTCGTTAAACAGGGCCTTCCCATACATTAACTGCCCTTCATATTCTGCCAGTGATAATTTACCCAAAGCCATTAAACTGCCAAACGCTCTTAAATCTATACCTTCCATTTCCTGGTCATGCGTATACCCGGCAGGCTTTTGCTGCCCCGCAAGCTGAAACATCAGCAAGGAATAAATGATCCGGCAAACCTGGCGCATCACGTAAAAGCGAGCCATTTTATGATCATCAACAACATGGTCAAAATATGTATTCAGCAATACGTGTTCCTGCGCTGGTGTTTGTACAAAAAAATTGGCGGCATTGGCCAGGTCCACATACCGGTCATTTAAATAGGCTACATCCCAATCAATGATCCAGATCCTTTCCCCATCACCTAAAATATTGGTTGGATTAAGGTCGTTGTGACTAAACACCTTGTCCGATGCTGTACGGGGATACCTGTACTTTATGGTTTCATAATACCGGAAGCATTCATCAAATAATGGCCCCGAAAGCAGTTTAGCATTTTTGAACTGCTCAATCAGCGCGTCTACGGTTTCAAACAGATCTTTCCCTTCGCCATTAAACGGTATTGCATGAACCGCTTTAATAGCATCTGCCAGTTTCTCTATCAGTTTATCAGGAGCAAAAGTAGCGCGCACCGGTTGGTTATCTATAAAATCACTGATCACAATACCCGCCGGTTTATCCTCGTATTTCAACGAAGGTGCAATACCGGCAGCCGCTGCCAGTGCCAGGTTATCAGTAGATGCGGCAGTATTATTGGCTGCATTCAGTTTAAGCACATAAGGCTGATTGCCCACCACAATTTTATAAACAGCAGCACCCGATAGTCCGCCTGCAAGTAAAGAAATGCTGGTAACATCGGTAGTATTGAAAACCTTTATTAATGCTGCTTCTATCGCTGTTACGCTTTCAGTTGGTATAGCGGAAGAATATAATAATGACATAAAGGGCGATTAAAAAATACCCGGTAAATATACAACCTGTACACTAATCTAAAAAGCAAAAGGGCTGCCACGGATAGCATGACAGCCCTTTTGCTTTGGTTCCATCTAAAATTCTACTACCGACCAAAAAGCTTTCTTAGGCTGCAGATCCTTATCAAACAAAAGTGGATAATCTTTCCGGCCACGCACAGGAAAATTATCAAGCCAGCTATGCCTGTCGGATATATTCCAAAAGGTTACGCCCGTTAAAACATTACTGTATTTCCTGAATATTTCAAAGCACATGCTGAATTGCTCGATCTGCTGTTGCTCTCTGGCAGGAGTAAACGCTGCAGCACTGTCTTCCCTCTGTCTTGCCCGCATCTCATGCTCTTTTGGATAAACGGATACATCAAATTCAGTGATCTGTAATTTCAGACCCAGTGGTAAAAAATCTTTAAAAGTATTTTCCAGCTGCACCTTAGTGGGCTCATTGATTGCCCAGTGCCCTTGTAACCCAATCCCGTGAACCGGTATACCTTTACTAACCAGGCCATTCACCAGCTGTATTATTTTCTTTCGCTTTACAGGATTAATTTCGTTATAGTCATTATAAAACAACAATGCCTCCGGGTCGGCTTCGTGCGCCCATTGAAATGCCTTTTCAATAAA
>NZ_DATMTE010000976.1:0-1660 GCF_035564935.1 Chitinophaga sp.
GTTTAATAATCAGTCTTCCACCGTAGCAGAATTGAAAACGCGCTTTAATAACAACTTTTCCAATAGCGTCATAGCAGGCTTTACCAGCATCCATGATTATCGCAATCCGCTCAGCGACCCTGCCTTTCCACAGGTACAGATCGTGGGCCGTACTCCCGGTACAACTATCTTCTTTGGCACCGACAGGGAAGCCTCTATCTTTAATCAGCGCCAGCGCACCATAGAAATAACCGATAACCTGGTATGGAACCTGGGCAGGCATACACTTACCTTAGGTACCCACAATGAGTTATACAAGATCAACTACGGCTTTGTTAATTCATGGAATGGCAGGGTCACTTACCTGGGCATAAACGATTTCCTGAACAATAACCCCGAGCGTGTAAAGGGCAGCTACAACTATTTCAATAACAACCGGGATTACATCCTGGCCAACCCTACAGCTGTATTTAACATCAATTTTTACAGCCTCTATCTGCAGGATGAGGTACAGCTCACAGATCGTTTCACTTTTACCAAAGGTATCCGGTTTGACCTGGCAGACGTGCCCACCAAACAAATCCTGAGCAATAAGTCGCGCAACGCTTTCACTGATCCGGCTTTTGGTACTACCTACACCTATACGCCGCTAAACCAGATCACCGGCAATTACCTTGGCAGGATCCAGGTGTCGCCCAGGATAGGCTTTCGCTTTGATGCCTATGGCGATCAGTCCCTGGTGCTGAGAGGCGGCTTAGGGATGTTCACCTCCCGCATCCCTTTCGCCTGGTTGGGTTACGCTTTCTATAATAATGGCGACAGCTATGGTGCTTACGATCAGAAAACAGACGGCAACCCTCCCTATGTATTCCAGGGCGATCCCCTGCAACATCAGCCCGGGCAAGGTATTGACTATTTCGCCGGTCAGAACGGACAGGTGATTTCAGAAAAAAATGCCGGTAAAACACAGGTGGATGTAATAGACAATAACTTCGTTATGCCAAAAGTATTACGCGGCAGTATTGCGGTTGACTTCAAAGACAAATACGGGTTTAAATACACTCTTGAAGGCATCTACACCAAAACGATCAGGGATGTAATGTTCCGCCAGATCAATCTTACAGACCGTCCTACCTATGCGGTTTTTGATTCAGCCGTAAATCACCAGTACCAGCCGGTATTTCGGGGGCAGAATAGCCTGAACCCGCAATTTGCCAATGTTTATGAAATGTCTAACACTACGGAAGGCTATCGCTATAGCATCACAGGGCAGGTATCACACACCATCCAATCAGGCTTTGGTTTCTCTGTGGCATATACCTACGGCCAATCCAAAGACGTGGCCAACGGTATTCGTAATTCATTTGAATCCAACTGGCAGCTGAACCAGGCACTGAATCCCAATAACCCGCAGCTGGCTTATTCCAACTTTGATATTCGCCATCGTATTGTAGGCAACATCAGTTATCGTAAAGCCTGGAGCAAAACCTGGACAAGCTCCTTTTCCCTGTTTGTATCTGCTCAGTCAGGCTCGCCCTTTACATATGGTTTCGTAAACTATACGCCGCAAAACACGCCGCAGCAGGTTTCCCTTGCCTATATACCGGCAAAGGGAGAGACCATTAATTTCTTTGCGCCCACCGAAACACAAACCGCCCAGGAACAGGCAGTTGCTTTTGAT
>NZ_DATMTE010000977.1:0-2306 GCF_035564935.1 Chitinophaga sp.
ATACCAGTGAGCATTTAATAACAGTGTAGCATTTCAGTGAACAAACATTTTTATAAACGGATTTATTCAACCAAACTTGACGTACCAGCAACGATTGTAATTCACCCGTTCCATTAACACAGCAACAACGATTATTTCACCAGTGAACAAATTTCCGTAAACATTCAGTCAGCCAGTCTGATAATTCCAGAATAATTCAATAAACCAGAATCTATGCACAAAAAGTTGCTACTACTAGTGCTAATGGGATTCCTATGCCTGCAGGCATGGGCCCAGGAGCGAAAAATTTCAGGTACTGTTACAGATGACAAAGGTGGGCCGCTACCCGGTGTATCTGTAAAAGAAGTAGGTACCAATAATGGTGCAGCCACCAGCCCCCAGGGCGAGTTTACGCTTACCCTGAAAGGCAGTTCCAACAAGCTTTCCATTTCATTTATAGGTTTTGAAACGCAAACGTTGGTATTGTCGGGGAAAGCGTCTTATACTATTGCCCTGAAACCGGATGCCAAAAGTTTAAAAGATGTAGTGGTGATCGGTTACCAGGAAGTGCGGCGCAAAACGGTAACAGCAGCGGTTTCCAGTGTAAAGGGCAAGGATATCGAAAACCTTCCTTCTCCCAGCTTCGACCAGCTGCTGCAAGGCCGTGCCGCCGGTTTGAACGTGCAGAACTTTACCGGTGAGCCGGGCGTAAGAGGGTCTTTCGTGGTAAGAGGAAATACCTCTATCAGCCGCGATGCCAGCGCCGCCCGTACTTTAAGCTCCCCGCTGTTTGTGATAGACGATATCCCCGTGTCGCTGGATGATGCCGCAGCGTTTGATAATACCGGTACCAACTATATCGCCGGCCTGAACCCCAACGATATTGAATCTATCGACATCCTGAAAGACGCCTCTGCTGCGGCCATTTATGGTTCCCGTGGCGCCAACGGCGTGGTGATCGTAAAAACCAAGCGTGGCAAACAGGGCAAGCCACAGGTGAACTTCTCCACCTATGCAGGTTTAACCCGGCAACCAAAATTTGAAACGGTATATGGCGGCGCGGAAGAAAGATGGTTCAAAATGGATTACCTGCAAAAGTATCTTTCAGACCAGCAGAAAGTGAACGGTATTCCCATGATGCTGACAGACAGCCTGAATCCCGCTTTCAGCGGCGCGGTAGACTGGCAGGATCTCTTTTACCAGAACGGCATTATCCAGAACTACGACCTGTCTGTTTCCGGCGCATCAGAAACTACCAACTACCGTATCAGCGGCAACTATTACGATGAAGACGGAACGATCCGTGGAACCGGCTTTAAACGCTATACGATTTCCGCTGCCATGGGCGTGAAAATGTCGTCGCGTTTGAATGTTTCTTCCCTGTTCCGTTTGAGCCGGGGCGACAGATCCCGCGGCCGTGGCGTATTCCCGGGAGAAAATGTGATCCCGCTGATAAACGGCCAGTATCTTTCTTCCCTCTTCAATATCTCCGATATTGACCGTAAAAACTTAACCGGCGACCTGGAATCCGGCCGTGATAAAAACATCAACGATGATATCACTGCCAGTCTTACCGTGAACTACGACATCTCCAAAAAGCTGCGCTTTTCCTCCATAGGTTCTGTTCAGTCCAGCATCAACACCCGCGATATTTTCAGACCGGGAGAGCTGAACACCGCCGGCTTATCCTATGCACAAAGCGGTAAATCGCGTTATGAAAACCTGAACCTCGATAATACGCTGAACTATTCTACGGATGTTGTGAATAAAGATCATCATCTGAATGTGCTGCTGGGTAACACCATCAATAATATCCGGAATGAATTTACCGGTATAGGCAGCGGGGCGCTGAGTAACGATAATGTGAAAGTGGTGCAGGGATATAATCTCAGCTATATGATGTACAGGGATGCGTATGGCAACCTGGTTTCCGGGTCTGATTACCAGTCGTCCGGTATGTTGTCCTTTTTCTCCCGTGTGAATTATAACTATAAAGAGAAATACCTGCTGTCGTTTGCCTATCGTGCCGATGCTTCTTCCCGTTTCGGCCGTAACAGCAGGTGGGGCTACTTCCCCTCCGTATCAGCCGGCTGGAACCTTTCCGACGAACCGTTTATGGCGCCTTTCAAAAGCTGGGTGGAATATTTCAAGATCCGCGGAAGCTATGGCGTAACAGGCAGTTTACCAAAACAATATTATCTCCAGTATAATAATTACAGCATCAACCAGGGTACCTATGGCGGTTCTACCGGTGGCACCTACAACGGGGTGAATGCCGTAACGCCTAACTTCTCCGATGGTGTGGCACAGGACGGGCTTACCTGGGA
>NZ_DATMTE010000978.1:0-18722 GCF_035564935.1 Chitinophaga sp.
CATTACAACCGATTTTAAAAGAAGCAGTAGAAGCGACTATGAAAAGATTTGGTTTAAATCCAACAAGCGCTGCTGTACAGAACTATATTACAGCTAACTGTAAACTTACTACTAAGAACGCCTATGAGGTGATCATGTATGAAAAATACATCTCCAACTTCGAAACGTTGGAAGCATATAATGACTGGCGCAGAACCAATTTCCCCAAGCTCACAGTGGTACAGAACCCTTATCTGGGAATGACTACCATTCCACGCAGATGGTTATACCCGGCTTCTGAAAATAACACCAATAAACAACCACAACAACCCGGTTTAATGACCGATCGCGTTTGGTGGGATAACAACAAATAGCCAGTATTTCATTTAACTAATAATAGGAAGCGGCTGCCTTTAAGGCGGCCGCTTTTTTTATAAGGTAATGAAGTGAATGTTGTTTTTAAAGGAATATCCTTATTAGGAATGCAAACAATTATTGAGCGCGATGGAAGGGGCAGCAAATAAAAAAAACCACACAGGCAATTTCACCTGTGTGGCTTTTTTATAAAAATAAATAACTTACTTCAGCACTTCCTGCAGCTTCGCTTCCAGCGCAGGCCCTCTCAGGTTAGACGCAATCACTTTCCCCTGCGGATCTAACAGGAAATTAGTAGGAATGGCATTAAGGCCATACAACGGTACCACCGCTGAATCCCAGAATTTGAGATCGCTTACATGATTCCAGGCCAGGCCGTCTGCTTTGATAGCTTCCTGCCATTTGTCTTTTGTTTTATCCAGCGATACGCCAAGGATCGTGAAATTCTTCCCCTTGTATTGCTGGTATGCTTTTACTACGTTAGGATTTTCCTGGCGGCAGGGACCGCACCAGCTGGCCCAGAAATCCACCAGTACATATTTACCACGGAAAGAACTGAGGCTGATCATTTTGCCGGACGGATCCGGAAGCGTAAAATCGGGGGCTACCTGTCCTACTTTCACAGCAGATGGTTCCTCCCCGCCTGCAGCGTCGCCGCCGCCCTGGTTCTTCTCCAGTTCCAGGATTTTATCGGTCATGCTTTTTACCAGCGTGTTTTTAGGAAAACGGGTAGCCAGATTGGTGATCACCTGTTTGTGCGCCACAATTTCTTCCCCGCTTCTTACCTGGCTGATGGCAAATACTGCTGTGGCCGGATTTTTTGTTTTATCAGCCATCAGGAAAAAGCCGTTTTCAAATTCTTTTTCTTTTTTCTGGAAGGCTGCTACCTTCGGCTGGAAGGCGCTGTCGGGTAATATGGCGTGAAGACTGTCCAGGCTACGCATTTCTTCTGTGAGTGCAATAGACTGTTTGCTGATGTCGCTCATAAACTGTTGCAGTTCGGCTGTTGGTTCAGAGCCACTGATCTTTACATCTTCCAGTTTATCTACATCTCCGTCTATTTTCATATCACCGGCATCGAGTGCAAGCAATATAAATTTGCCATTTTCAAAGCGTATACGGTACAGCCCCTGTTCGGCTACCATTCCTTTTAATGTGAATTTTCCACTGGCATCTTTTACATTGGTAGAATCCACCACTTTTACATTATCCAGTGTCAGTTCTTCCAATAATACTGGACCGAGTGGTAAATTATTCAGGTGACCATCTATTTTAAATTCTCCTTTTTCCGTTTGCCCGGCGCATCCTGCAAGGAAAGCAGCGGCGGAAACCCATAATAAGTATTTTTTCATGCTACTATTTTTTGAACATTCATCTGGCAGATAACTCTCAAGATAGGCTAAATATTTTCAATGAAATTTAGCCTTTCAGCTTTTCAGCCAGTAATTCGTTGGTAAGCCGGGGATCTGCCTTGCCCTTGGACAACTTCATTACCTCTCCTACAAACAGCGACATGAGTCCTTTTTTGCCCCCTTTAAAAGCAGCCACTTTATCAGGATATTTAGCCAGTACTTCATCAATGATCGGAGAAATATTATCGGCGTTATTATCCTGTAATAAGTTCAGGCGGGTGGCAATATCCATCGGGTGATCTGCAGGCGCCTGGATCATTTCCGGCAATATACGGGACGAGGCAATGGAAAAGCTTACTTTGCCGGCGTCTGTAAGCGTAATCAGCGCAGCCAACGCCTGCGGTGTTACCGGAAAATGGCCGATTTCTGCGGAATGCTCATTCAGCCAGGATTTAACAGGTCCCAGCATCCAGTTGGCTGCTGCCTTGTATTGTGAAGTAACGGCAATAAGGCTTTCGTAGTAATCTGCTGTAGATTTATCATCACAGATGACGCGCGCATCATATTCAGGCAATCCGAAATCGGCCGTGTACTTACGTATGAGTTCTTCCGGTAATGCAGGCAGTGTAGCACGTACACTGTCAATGAATTGATCGGTTAGCTTAAATGGCGCCAGGTCCGGTTCCGGGAAATAGCGGTAATCGTTGGCTTCTTCTTTGGAACGAAGCGAAAAAGAGCTGCCATTCGAGGCGTCGAAACTACGTGTTTCCTGTACCAGGGTACCGCCGGCTTCTATCAGGTCAATCTGCCTTTTTACTTCATTATCAATGGCCCGCTTTACGTTGCGGATGGAGTTCATATTTTTTACCTCCACCTTTGTACCCAGGGTGGTACTGCCTTTCAGGCGAACTGAAATGTTGGCATCGCACCGCATGCTGCCTTCTTCCATATTACCATCACAAACGCCAAGGTAACGTACCAGGCGGCGCATTTCGGTGAGATAGGCATAGGCTTCCTCACTGTTATGCATGTCCGGCTCAGTTACTATTTCCACAAGCGGCACGCCGGCACGGTTCAGATCTACATAGCTGTTGTATGGATCCTGGTCGTGCAGCAGTTTACCGGCATCTTCTTCAAGATGAATGCGGTTTAACTGCACATTGCGGGCGCCGGCGTCTGTAATAATGCTGATGTAGCCTCCTTTACAGATGGGCGCTGTATGTTGTGATACCTGGTATCCTTTGGGAAGATCGGGATAAAAGTAATTTTTACGGGCAAAATAGTTGTCCTTTTCAATTTCACAGTGGCAGGCAAGCCCCAGCTTAATGGCATATTCGGCTGCTTTGCGGTTCATCCGGGGCAAAGTACCCGGGTGTCCCATTGTAATTGGACTTATATGCGTATTGGGAGCGCCGCCAAAAGCTGCGCTATCGCTGCAGAATAATTTGCTTTCGGTAAGCAGCTGGGCATGCACTTCCAGCCCGATCACTGTTTCATATTTGCTGTATATATCGCTCATTTTCCGTACTGATTCCCACAAATATATTCAAATAATACCGTGATTTCAGGCTATTTGGTGCCAATAAATCCCTAAATTGAGATACACATCAAAATTTCTTCCCTATGATCAGCAAGGCCCAGGCAACTCAGCTTTACCAGGCGCAACAGGTTTATTTCGATTCAGGCGCCACACTGTCGTATTCCTTCCGGAAAACGCAGTTAAAGCGCCTGAAAAGCGGGATCAAAAAGTATGAAGATAAAATTACCGCCGCCCTGCATGCCGATCTGCATAAGCATCCGCTGGAGGCCTATGGTAGTGAAATAGGATTTTTGTATGAAGAAATCAGCTATATCCTGGAAGGTTTGAAACAGTGGATGGAACCGGAGCTAGTCACTTCCCCCTTTGTAACCTATCCGAGCAGCAGCCGGGTGTATAAGCAGCCGCTGGGACTTACACTTATCATTGGGCCCTGGAACTACCCGTTTATGTTGCTGCTCAGTCCTCTGCTGGGCGCTATTGCCGGTGGCAACTGCGCCATTATCAAGCCGTCGGAACTGGCGCCGCATACAGCTGCCGTAACCGCCGAACTGATAAAAGATACTTTTGATCCGGCCTATATCACAGTAGTAGAAGGCGATGGCACGGAAGTAATTCCTACCCTGATGAGCTTTCGTTTCGACCATGTATTTTTTACCGGCAGTATCCCGGTGGGAAAGAAGATCCTTGAAATGGCCGTCCCTCATCTCACGCCTGTTACATTGGAATTGGGAGGAAAATCACCCTGTGTGGTAGATGAAAAGGTAAATGTAACAGTAGCGGCTAAACGAATAGTGTGGGGAAAGTTCTGGAATGCCGGGCAAACCTGTGTGGCGCCTGATTATTTGCTGGTGCACCAGAAAGTAAAAGCAGAATTGGTCACTGCGCTGAAAGCGGCGATCACGGAGTTTTTCGGGGAAGACCCTTCCCGAAGCAATGATTACGCCCGTATTATTAATGCCAGGCGCTTTGATACGGTGGCAGGCTACCTGGGCGGTGGCCATATATTACATGGAGGACAAACCAACCGGGAACAGCTATACATTGCCCCCACCCTGCTGGAGGAAGTGGAATGGACCGACCCTGTGATGCAGGATGAAATATTCGGCCCGGTGCTGCCCATCCTTACCTATACGGGCCTGCCCCAGGCCATACAGGCCATTAAGCAACTTCCTTATCCGCTGGCATTGTATGTATTTACAAAGAACAGGAAAACGGAAAAAGCGCTGATAGAACAGGTGCGTTTTGGAGGAGGCTGCGTAAACAATGCGCTGGTACATCTTACCAATCCTGAACTGCCTTTTGGGGGCGCGGGTTATAGCGGGATGGGAAAATATCACGGTAAATACAGCTTTGACACTTTTACCCATCAGAAAGGAATGCTGAAAACGGCCACCTGGCTGGATGTTCCAATGAAATACCCGCCGTTTAAGAATAAATTGAAGATGATGAAAATGGTGATGAAATAGATGAAGAATTGCTGATGTTGATATTTTTTTATGGGAGATGAATACCTGGTATCTAATACCAACATCAGCAATGAAGTTATATATCAGCCTTGTTTAACTTTTTCGGTACTTTAACAGTCAGTGTTTTATTGGCGCCGTTCCTTTTTACTTTGGCGTCAATAGTGGCGCCCTGGCTGCGGTGTTCCCGGTAGGCCCTGGAAAGTTCCGCCGCATTTTTAACGGGAGTGCCGGCCAGTTCCACTACAATATCATCTTTCTGAAATCCCGCTTCGCTGGCAAGCGAAGACGGACTTACAGCGATCACCTGTGCGCCTTCTTCTTTTTCAGTATCCTGCACCTGTATACCGAGTTTGTCTCCATTATCCATCCGGTTAAACCAGTTGTCGCCAAAGCCTTGTCCGCCATGCGGCATCGGGAAAGAGAACGATCTGGGGCCGTTCTTTGGCTGTGCAGATAAAGGCGGATGCATGCTCCAGCTGTTATCTATCCCTTTTCTTTCATCGAGGGTAACCGTTACCTTGTTTGTTTTGGTATTACGTATATATGTTACCGTTATTTTGTCTGCCGGTTTATGTTTACCGATCTCTTCAAACAGCTCTGCCGGTTCATTGATCTTTTTATCATCTACAGAAGTAATGATATCGCCGGTTTTTATTCCTGCTTTATCGGCGGGAGTGCCTTTGGCCACTGATTTTACGGTTACACCGCTGGCAGTCACTTTTTCAGTGATCACGCCAAGGATGGCTTTGTTCATCACCGGCATTTCTATCCCTTCATCATCATCGTCGCCGTTGTCGTTGAAAAGATTAAAGCTGCCACCCTGTAAAGAATTGCTGTCAAAGCTGATGGCATTACCATCGCGGGGTGTAATTTTGCGGCGGAAAACAGAGAGGTCGGAATCCTTGTACTGATCCAGCCTCTGGCCATTGATCAACACATCGCCGTTTTTGATTTCCACGGTCACTTTGCCGTCTTTATCGCTTTTGTGTTTGATCACAATTTCATCGAACTCTCCCAGTTGGTTTTTGGAACTGTCTTTTGTTTGCGCAGATACCGCGCTCATGGTGAAGCAGGAAAAACCTGCCATAGTGAGAATTTGCAGTAACCTGTTCATGGTGCTAAAGTTATTTTGTTGATTAAATTTAACGAATGCAACAAAATTAAAGGGTGGGCCAGGAAAGAAAAAGTTAAAAATGTTGGGTAGATGGGCAAAGGGGATGTATCATAAGTAAAATGAACCTTCTGAGGGTTGCTTAAAATTTCTCCATCACGACCCCGGATAAAAAAGGGGCTGTCCTGAAGTGCTAAGACAACCCCTTTTTATTTAATCCGGCAGTGGACTGACCAAAAGGCCTCCCTCACAGGAGGTTAAGATGGCGAAACTGCGGTCACACAATTTTCAACGCCTTTATTTACCGTTTAGTCAGACCCTGTTATTTTGATTATGTGTTGAGTAATTTTTTTACGGCAACTACCACCTGGTCAAGCTTATCTGTTTCCTGTCCGCCTGCTGTGGCAAAGGTTTTCTGGCCCCCGCCGCCACCTTTTATCAGTGGAGCAATGTGCTCTTTAATGATTTTTGGCGCTTCCCATCCTTTGGCGGCCACCAGTTTTTCATCTATGCTGAGCGCCACGCTGGCTTTTCCGCCAATATTAGCTACAAAAAGCAATACGTGATCAGGGATCTCATTTTTGAGCTGGAAAGAAAGCTGCTTTAAACCTTCTGCACTATTCACATTTACTACCTGGCCAAGGAAGTTAACCCCATTGATATTTTCTGTCTGTTGGCGTATGGAGACTGCCAGGGCCCGCACTTTTTCCAGTTCCAGCGCTTCCAGTTGCTTTTCAAGGGAGGCTTTATCCTGGAGCAGTGTTTCTATGGATTTTACGGGCTCTTTGGGGTTTTTCAGGGCTGCTTTAATTTCTTTCAGTTGCTGCAGCTGTTCGTTCACAAAAGTTTCTGCCTTTGCGCCGGTTACTGCTTCCACGCGACGTACACCGGCGGCAACAGCACCTTCGGAAACAAATTTAAACTGGCCTAACTCTCCTGTAGAGCTGATGTGGGTTCCACCGCAAAGCTCCACGCTGTAAGCAGGATCAATGATCACCACTCTTACGGTATCGCCGTATTTTTCGCCGAATAGCGCCATGGCGCCGAGCTTCAGGGCTTCTTCCTTGGGTAGTTCACGGATCACCACGGGGATGTTCTCACGTATTTTTTCGTTCACGATCGCTTCTATCTGCGCCAGTTCCTCATCCGTAACTTTTGCAAAATGGGAGAAGTCGAAGCGCAGGGCATCTGCATTAACCAGCGATCCTTTTTGGGCTACGTGCGTACCTAATACCTGCCGCAGTGCAGCATGCAATAAGTGGGTAGCCGAGTGATGGCGCTCGGTATTGTGGCGCTTCTCTTTGGCTACGGCTGCTTTTACAGGTGCGCCGGGTTGTGCCGGCAGCTTATCTGCAAAATGTATGGTGAGATTGTTCTCTTTTTTGGTGTCGGTAACATGAATTACCTCATCGTCAAAGTGCAGGGTGCCGGTATCGCCTACCTGGCCGCCACTTTCAGCGTAAAAGGGTGTTTGCCCCAGTACCAGCTGGAACTGTTCTTTCCCTTTCGCCTTTACGGTGCGGTATTTCAGCAGTTTGGTGCTGCTTTCCAGTTGTTCGTATCCAACAAAAACAGAGTTGGGTGTTTCGTCGAGAATTACCCAATCGCCCATATCCAGTTCTGTGGCAGCGCGGGAGCGGTCTTTCTGTTGTTTCATAGCGGCGTCAAAGCCTTTTTCATCTACAGAAAAGCCATTTTCCGCTGCTATCAGGCTGGTAAGGTCATAGGGGAAACCGTAAGTATCGTATAATTCGAAAGCGGTTTTCCCATCTACGGCTTTTGTTGTACTGTGTTGTATAAAATCTTCTATCCTGCGGATACCGCTTTCCAGGGTACGCAGGAAGTTATTTTCTTCTTCAAATACCACTTTCTTCACAAAGTCCACCTGCTGTTGCAATTCGGGGAATACATGTGAAAACTGGGCGGCCAGTACTGGTACCAGGTCATGCAGCAGTGGCTTTTTCACTTCCAGGAAGGAGAAATAATAGCGTACCGCCCTGCGGAGGATACGACGGATCACGTAACCTGCGCCGGTATTGGACGGGAGCTGTCCGTCGGCAATGGTAAAGGATATTGCGCGGATGTGATCGGCAATTACGCGGAAAGCAACATCTTTTTTATCGTCGGTGCCAGCATATTTTTTGCCGGTAAGTCCTTCCGTGGTACGGATGGTACCCATGAACAGGTCTGTGTCGTAGTTGGAGGTTTTATCCTGCAATACCCTTACAAGGCGTTCCAGTCCCATGCCCGTGTCCACGTGTTGTGCCGGCAATGGCTCCAGCGACTTATCTTTCAGGCGGTTGAACTGCATGAATACATTGTTCCATATTTCAATCACCTGGGGGTGGTCGGCATTTACAAGGGTTTTACCATCTACCTGGCTTCTTTCGGTGGCCGGCCGGCAGTCCACATGAATTTCGGAGCAGGGGCCGCATGGACCGGTATCCCCCATCTCCCAGAAATTATCTTTTTTATTACCCAGCAGGATACGGTCTTCCGCAATATGTTCCTTCCAGAAGTCGTATGCCTCCTGGTCTTTAGGTAAGTGTTCGTTTTCATCTCCCTGGAAAACAGTCACATACAGTTTATCTTTCGGGATTTTATACACTTCGGTGAGCAGTTCCCAGCTCCAGGCAATGGCTTCCTTTTTAAAGTAGTCGCCAAAGCTCCAGTTGCCGAGCATTTCAAACATGGTATGGTGGTAAGTATCAATACCTACTTCTTCCAGGTCGTTGTGCTTGCCGCTTACCCGCAGGCACTTTTGCGTATCAACCACCCTTTTGTTGGGGGGGACCCTGTTGCCGAGGAAGTAATCCTTGAACTGGTTCATGCCCGCGTTGGTGAACATCAGGGTAGGGTCGTTTTTAATAACGATAGGGGCAGATGGAACGATCTGGTGCCCTTTCGACGCAAAAAAGTCCAGGAATTGCTGTCTTATTTCAGATGCTGTCATAAATATTGATACGAATTAATATGTATTTTATATCTTATAAGCCGTAACCGGGTAAGGGCTTGTAGCTGTATTTCAAGCCATTATGAAGTAGTTAGAAAATTTACAATCAAAAGGTTGATGTTTTAATCTAATTACAGTAGGTTTGTGCGCCTTATTTTCCCGCCGTGTTAAAGGGAGTGCAAAAATATTGAAACCTGTATGATTATGCAAAACAGGTTGTGTTTACCCGGCAAAATAGTTTAGTGGGAAAAGAAATGCCAACAATACCCATCCATAAGTTTGTATCTCGTGAAATAAATCTGCTGTCATAGCGTTCACTGCACTATGGCGCATAAAGTATACCCTGGTGCATGAAGAAGGTTAAATATTTTTATAATACCCAAACATTAAAATACGAGAAGCTCGTTGTTTCGCTGCGGGTAAAAATCCTGAGAATACTGGGATTTGTATCTGCGGCTATTGTAACCGGGGCTATTTTCCTTTCCATAGCCTACCGGTTGGTTGATTCCCCCAAGGAGAAATCCCTTCGCCGGGACCTTGAAGGTATGAAAGAAAAATATGATGCGTTACAGGGGCGGATGCGGGAAGTAAAGGGAAAACTGGCGGAGCTGGAAGACCGCGACAATGAAATTTACCGGGTTATATTTGAGGCCTCGCCTATTCCAGACAGTACCCGCATGGGTAAAGTGAAGCGGGATGAAGAAGCTGCGCAGCTGCAATCCTTTGCCAGCAGTGAAATCATCGCCTCCACTGCTGTATTGCTTAAGGAACTGGATAACCGGGTAAAAGCACAGGAGGTATCTTATAATGAAATTGATAAGATGGTAAAGAACAAGCAGCAGATGCTGGCCTCTATCCCTGCTATCCAGCCGGTTTCCAATAAAGATCTTAAACATATTGCTTCTGGTTTCGGGTACCGGATCGATCCTATCTATAAAACCATGAAGTATCACGCGGGGCTCGACTTTGCAGCTCCCAGCGGCACGCCTATCTACGCTACCGGCGACGGCACCGTGGAAGAGGCCAGCCTGAGCGATGTGGGGTACGGCAACCACGTGATTGTACGGCATGGATACGGCTATAAAACCCTTTACGGGCATATGCTCCGCATGAAAGTAAAAGCCGGGCAGGCGGTTAAACGCGGCGATGTACTGGGCTGGGTAGGAAGTACCGGTAAATCTACCGGGCCGCACTGCCATTACGAGGTTATTAAAAACGGCGATAAGGTGGACCCGGTATACTTCTTCTTTAATGATCTTACCCCGGAACAATTTGACCGGATGCTCAAAATGGCAAGGTCGGGAAACCAGTCGTTTGACTAAATCTGTTAGTTTTTAGCGGGTTATAAAGTTTCAGGAGGTTATCTAAACCCAAAAAATGAGGGAGGAATGTTACAAGCTACAAGCTAAAAGCTTAACTTCATCTTCGTAAAAGATATTTGTCACCTCGTTTTTTACTACGATGCACCAGCTAGACCTTTTTTCGACATCTGGAGTACCGCATCCTGCCGAAGCTGCGGTAACAAGACCAGTTAAAGTAAAAGCAAAGGCCAGCAGCAAGAAGGCTGCCGTAGCAACCACCATACCTGGGAAAAAACGAGGGCGTAAATCATTGAAAGAGTTATCGGAGGACCCGGATCTGATTATGGAATTGGACAAATTGGTATTGGATAAACAGTATTATTCTATCAGTGAGGTAGCAGCCATGTTTAAGGTGAATACGTCGCTGATACGCTATTGGGAAAATGAGTTTGATATACTGCAACCCAAAAAGAACCGGAAAGGCGACCGCCTTTTCCGGCAGGAAGATATTCACCACCTTAAATTAATCTACCACTTACTGCGCGAAAGGAAGTATACGATAGAAGGAGCGAAGCAGAAACTGAAGGAAGATCACAAGCTGGCCGCCCGTAATTTTGAAATGGTACAGGCTTTGCTAAAGGTACGGGGTTTCTTAACGGAACTGAAAGATCAATTATAAAAACAACATTATGCGATTGAAAACATTACTATTGGGTGGTGGCCTGTTATTCTCGACCCTGGCCTGGGCACAGAATGAAACAGTACTGAAGGGTAAGATAGATATGAAAACACTGATGAACGACACCTCCACAACGTGGTTCTACAAAGGTGTAAACAGCTACCAGCCTAACGACAATATGCTGAACTATATCAAAACCAACCGCGCCAACTTCAATATGGTAGTGGTAATGGGCACCTGGGACAATACCAGCCGTGAAGTAGTACCAGCCTTATATAAAGTAATGATCACCGGCGGCAGCCCTGATGAACAGATCACCATGTTTGCTGCAGATAAGAAACTGCAAACAGATGCACCGGTAGATTATAAAGTAAAGAAATTGCCTACCATCATCGTATTCAAAGACGGTAAAGAAGAAGGCCGCATTGTAGGTGCGCCAAAAGAATCAATTGAAGCCGATATTTCCCGTATCCTGCTGAGCAGCACGAAGAAGGAGAAAGAATAGCGGAGGGATCACCTTCGGTGATATTAAATTGTCTTGGAGCAGGATTACGCTGATTATACTGATTTTTCTGATTTGATCAGGTTTTGATTTTACTTTTTTGATTTTTATAGATGATAAAGGAGATATAAGCGGACATATTCGCTTTTATCTCCTTTATCATTTATAAAAATCAAAACCTGATCAAATCAGAAAAATCAGTATAATCAGCGTAATCCTGTTCCAAGACAATCGCCGAAGGCGATCCCCTCCGTTCACCTCGGATCAGTGAGCGTCACGTTAGTAGAGGTGGTCGGCAGTTTGAGCCCACGTGCTTCCAGCAGTTTTATCACGTTCAGGTTAACGGTTTCCCTCAACGAGTTATACTGCGTCCCGTCAATGATGTAGGTGTTGAAAACGATCTGGATCACGTAAGTGTCTTTGGTGAAGTCGTTCAGGTTCACCGTAAAATTTTCCAGTACGTTAGGATTGTTACCCAGCATATGCCGCAAATCCTGAAGGAAAAGCAACAGGGTTTCTGCAGGGGTATCCGTTCCCAGCTCCAGTTTCAGCGCCACCCGCTGCTGCGTACGCAGGGAAAGGTTATCCAGGATACTGTCTACCATTTTTTTATTGGGCACTGTTACAAAAGTTTTTTCCAGTGTACGGATGCGCGTACTGCGTAACCCGATTTTTTCCACGGTACCCTGCCATGAATCCACCTTAACGCTGTCGCCTACACGGAATGGTTTATCAAAGAAAATGATAAAGGAGCCGATCAGGTTCTCTATACTTTCTTTTGCGGCCAATGCCAGCGCGGCAGCACCTATTCCCAAACCGGCAATGATCTTTTCTACCAGCCCCGGTCCGAACAGGATACGGATAAAGGCAATGGCGCCCATGATGAATACAATGGCTTTGAAAAAATCGCGGAAGAAAATAATGAACTGGTTATCCGTTCTATCTTCTGTAAGATCTGCTTTCTTTTCCAGTACCAGGGCAACGAAATCGATCAGTCGCAGCATGATCCAGATAATGCTCATACTTAGCGACAGGCTCAGTAAGGTGTTGGTTACATCGTGCAGGGTGGCTTTATTGTAAATATGAACATTCAGCACCTGGGGGAATGTAAACCGGTCGATGGTGAGCATGAAGGTAATCAGCAGGAAAAAGTATTCCAGGGGGCGCAGCAGCAGGCTGATAAAGTCTTTTTCCTCAATTTGCGGCGACCAGTGCCGTACCAGCCGGAACAGGATGGTGGCGAGTCCCTTTGAAATATACCGTTTGATAATAAATACAAACAATAAAACACCGATCAATATCAGGTAGTCCTGTACGGGGTTGTCTAAAATTACTTTGTTTAAAAAATCGTTCATAAGTTACAGCTAAATAATTCTACTGCTTTCCTGGTTAATCAATATTACGCCTGGTTTGCTGCCCGGGTTGAAAGAACCGTAGGTATCCTGTATGCCCAGGGCTTTTGCGCCATTAAATGTAGCCCATTGCAATATTTCTTCCAACGGAATTTCCGGAAAATAGCGGCGGATAGTTTTTATTTCTTCCCAGATAGATAAACGGTGATTGGAAGCCAGGCTGTCTGTGCCCAGGGTGATATTGCATTGCAGTTGCCTGAACTGCTGAATATCGGGTAAGCGGTTCTCGATGTACAGGTTGGCCTGGGGGCAAAGGCACCACCAGGTTTCCACTGGTTGCTGTTGCGCAAAACGGATATCGGCTGCAGCCGTGAAGGTATTATGTACCAGCAGGATCTTATTCCGGGAAAAGTACGGGAGATAGGCTTCCAGGCTGTTGGTGCCGGTAGGCTGAAAGCTGCTGATATCCATCCCGAAATGCTGGTAGAAAGACAGGAAATCTCCTGTTTTCTGTTGATATAATTCATTCTCCGACGGTGTTTCCTGGTTATGGATGCATACCGGCGTGTTATCCGGTGTACCTGCCAGCAACCCGAATAAAGCATTGCTGACCGAGTAAGGCGCATGCGGTACAATGGAGCAGTGGTGATGGGAGCCATTAATTTCCCGGAAGGATGCGAGTACATCCATGCTGTGTTGATAGCGGCTGTTGGCGCCGGCGGGGGCTACACCCATGCACTCTACAAAAGTGTGGTAGTACATCCTGCCCTGCTGTTTCTTTACCAGCGTGGCGGTGCCGTTGCAGATATCGCCCACCGCGGAAATACCGCTTTCCCACATGTCCTGTTCGGCCTTGTCGATAATAGCGTTATAGTCGCCGCCAGCCTGGTTTCTCAATTGCATCACCTGTGTCAGGAAGGCCGGCAGGCCGGTTTTTTCCGGGATGATACCTTTCATATGGGATAATTCCAGGTGGCAATGGGTATTTACGAATCCCGGGCACAGTATCCCATCCAGTTCCCTGACATTGTTACCAGCGTCCGGTTCGGCTACAATGCCCGCTACTACGCCATCTTCCCTAAGTATCAATACTTTCCCCGAACCCAGCAGATGTGTACCGTTAAATATATCTTTTCCCTTTAATTTGATCTGTTTCAATTACCTGCTGTTTAATTAAGTTAATGGTGTTAATTTTGCAACCCGATTGGCAGTATCATTTCCGGTTGGAAAGGGTACTCAAAAGTCAAATATAATTATGATAGACAAACTGGAAGCTATAAAAGGTCGTTTCGAGCAGGTATCGATGGCGCTTACCAATCCCGAGGTTGTTAGTGATAACAAGAAGTTTGGGCAGCTCAGCAAGGAATACCGGCAGCTGGAAAAGATCGTAAAGGCATATGAGGCCTACCGTAAATTGCTGGACAATATTGCATTTAACAAAGAAGTGCTGGATAGTGGCGACGAAGAAATGCGTGAACTGGCCAAAGCTGAAACAGAAGAATTGCAGGAGCAGAAAGCTGCCCTGGAAGCAGAGATCCGTAACCTGCTGATACCAAAAGATCCGCAGGATGAAAAGAATGCTATCCTGGAGATCCGCGCTGGTACTGGTGGAGATGAGGCCAGTCTTTTTGCCGGAGACCTGTTCCGTATGTACCTGCGTTTTTGTGAGCTCAAAGGCTGGACAACGAGCTTATTGAATGAAAACCCCGGATCTGCCGGCGGTTACAAGGAAATAGTGATGGAAGTAAGCGGCGATGATGTATATGGTACCCTGAAATTTGAGTCGGGTGTGCACCGGGTGCAACGTGTACCGGCTACAGAAGCCTCCGGGCGCGTGCATACATCGGCGGCAACCGTGGCAGTATTGCCGGAAGCGGAAGAAGTGGATGTGGATGTACGGGAGGCTGATATTAAAATGGATACCTTCCGGTCCTCAGGCGCGGGCGGACAGCACGTAAATAAAACCGAATCAGCCGTAAGGTTAACGCATATTCCTACCGGCGTGGTGGTAGAGTGCCAGGAAGGGCGCAGCCAGCATTCTAACCGGGAAATTGCGATGAAAATGTTACGGACCCGCATATACGAGGCGGCAGTACGTAAACATGAAGATGCTATCGCTTCACAACGGAAAAGTCTTGTGTCTACCGGCGACCGTTCCGCCAAAATACGTACTTACAATTATCCGCAGGGCCGTGTAACGGATCACCGGATTGGTATGACGGTATACAATATGGACGCCTTTATGAACGGCGATATTAAAGATATGATTGAAGCCCTTCAGTTTGCCGAAAATGCGGAGAAGCTGAAACAGGGCAGTTAATAATCACCGGTCCCGGGATTTTGTGGAAAGTAACAGCTATCTCTTGCTGTTATCTTTCCACAAATTTCCTGGCAGCTTAATTTGTAATCTCTCAAAATATCCTACATTTAGTCAGCGGTCACAAGCCGTAGCACTAAACGAAAACCTTTTCTTCCCCTAAAATCATCATCAAATGTTAGAGCAATTAATGGACCTCGTCCGCGAAAATGCCCAGGGCGCTGTGGTAAACAATCCTGCTGTTCCGAATGAACATAATGAAGCCGTGATAGGTGCTGCCACTTCTTCCATTGCATCAGGTCTGCAACAGGAGTTGGCCAGCGGCAACACTGAAGGGGTATTGTCTTTACTGGGAGGCGCCGGTACAGATACCTCCACCGCTAACCCGGTTGTAGGAAATATATCCAACAATTTTATCGGAACACTCCTCGAAAAATTCAACCTGGATAAAGGCACCGCTACGCAGCTGGCAGCTACCCTGATCCCAACGGTGTTAGCCTCCCTGGCAAATAAAACAAAGGACCCTGGTAACAGCAGCTTCAGCCTGGATGGTATCCTTAATTCACTGACCGGAGGCTCCGCACAGGGACTTAACCTGAACGGCATACTGGGCGGACTGTCTGGCGGCCTCGATAAAAACGGCGACGGCCAGGTGAACCTGGAAGATCTGAAAAGCCTTTTATCCAACGGCGCCCAACAGCAACAACAACAGGCTGGCGAAGGCGGCGGAATTGGCGGGTTATTAAAAAATCTGCTGGGGTAATCTTTTTGGCTGCTTCATTGTTATATAATCGTACACGTTACTTTTCTATGCGCAATTATTGTTATGTGATTTATGGCTGTAATTTTTTTATTGCCTGTTTATTTCTCCTTATCAATATGTTGTGACTCATAAATCAAGTTGGCAAACTATTTGTTTACAAGATTTTCAATAGTTTTGTCAACGGAATTAATGCAAAAAAACCTTCACGTCTAAATTTATTATGATGAAAAAACTCAATGTTCTGATAGCTGTGGTCTTGTCTGCAACCATGTTGTTCAGTTGTAAAACCTGGCAGGGCATGGATAATACTAAAAAAGGCGCTGCCATTGGCGTTGGTGGCGGAGCAGCCGCTGGTGCTGTAATTGGTAAAGCGGCCGGTAACACAGCATTGGGAGCTATTATTGGTGCTGCGTTAGGTGGTGCCGGTGGTGCTTTGATAGGAAAGAAAATGGATAAGCAGGCACAGGAAATAAAAACGGAGGTACCAAATGCAACCGTAGAACGTGTGGGTGAAGGTATCAACGTAACATTTGATGCAGGCGTATTATTTGGTTTTGATAAATCCAACCTGTCTGCCGTAGCACAGGACAATATCAGGCAGCTGGCTGTTATCCTGAACAAATATCCCGACACGTATGTGCGTGTGGAAGGTCATACAGACGACAAGGGTACAGATGAATACAACATGGGTTTGTCTGAAAGAAGAACTAAAAGCGTAATGGCTTACCTGGAAGCACAGGGTATTTCAAAAAGCCGTATCCAAGGCTTCTGGTATGGTGAATCACAACCTAAAGTACCAAATGATTCAGATGCAAACCGTGCTACTAACCGCCGTTGTGAGTTCTCTATCTTTGCAAATGATAAGATGAAGAATGATGCGAAGAAAGAAGCTGGTCAACAGTAATAAAAATATTAGAAACACTTATTTCTCATAAGCAGATATGCATTCCCCCCTGGTTACAGGGGGGAATTTTATTTATCCCTATTGAAGAAGAGGTACAGCACCAATTTGAAAACCCAAACACCCGCAATGGCGCCCAAAGTATCAGCCATTACATCATACATATCAAAACTGCGGCCTGAGGCCCAGTATTTCTGGATAAATTCTATGGCAAGGCCATAGCCGGCTGCCAGCAAAACCAGGAGTGTAAGCGTGGCAGCGGAGATATATTTCTTTTGCCAATAAATGCCAAGGCTAAGGAACAGCACAATGCCACCGAAAAGGCCAAAGTGAACAAACTTATCAAAATGGATCTTTTCAAAAAATGAGTTGGAGGGAATATCTTTCCCCGGAAGGGTACACAACACAAGGATCAGGATGATCCATAAAATAGCTGGCGTATAATATCTCAGGAGTTTCATGATCCTTTTTTAGCAGTAAAAAGGACAACAGGCTGACCGCTCAATAACGTAGCCTGTTGTCCTTTTCTTATATAAAAGATTATTTTGGTCGGAATTATTCACCTACCAGCGCCTGGTAAGCGGCAGCATCCAGCAATGATTCCACATCAGCCGGGTTATTAACGGTTACTTTCACCATCCAGCCATCACCATACGGATCCTGGTTTACCAGCTCCGGAGAGCTTTCCAGCTGAGGATTCACTTCACTAACGGTACCTGCAACAGGCATAAACAGGTCAGACACTGTTTTTACTGCTTCTACTGTACCAAATACTTCTTCGGCGTTTACTGTTTTGCTCAATGAGTTGATATCTACGAAAACGATGTCGCCTAATTCGCGCTGTGCAAATTCAGTGATACCGATGGTAGCTACATTACCCTCTAATAAAATCCATTCGTGATCCTTTGTGTAACGCAGGTTTGACGGAAAATTCATATCAAGTTTGATTTTGAGCCGTAAAAATACAGAAACTATTATGATTTTGACGGCAAGCTATCCTAAATTTTGACTTTCTGCCGACATGGTATTTTTCTTTAGAAGAACAACCACTTCTTTATAACACGGATTTTCACCGGCACGTCCTGGAGTGGCCTGTCGTGGCTATCCGTTTTAAGCGCTGCAATTTTATCGATCACGTCCATGCCTTTGATCACCTGCCCAAATACGGTATAGTTCTGATCCAGGTGGGGGCTGCCGCCTGCTGTTTTGTATACCTGCCGTTGGTCTACCGGTATTTTACGGCCTTTTAGTCTTGTTTGTTCCAGCTTGTCCAGTTGCTCATCGGTAAACACTTTGCCTTGCACAATGTAAAACTGGCAACCGGAAGAAGCATTATCGGGCCGGTCGTCCCGGGCCGCTGCCAGCGCGCCTTTACGATGAAATAAATCCAGCTGGAACTCCGGCGGAATCGTATAACCCACATCACCGTTACCCAGCGTATCGCCCGGAAGGGCGTGTTTGGAATCAGGATCGCCACCCTGGATCATAAAGTTCCGGATAACACGGTGAAACAGGGTACTGTCGTAAAAATGCTGCCTGGCCAGCTTTACAAAGTTGTCGCGGTGTTTCGGCGTTTGATCATACAACCGGATAACCATGGTGCCATATGGGGTAATTACTTTTACTTTCCGGTTTTTGGCAGCCGCCAGGCTAACAATCAGTAAAAAAAGGGTACTAAGGAGTAACAGTTTCTTCATAAGGGTGTATTATGCTTCTTCGTGACTGGCAAAGTAAGCAATTACGTGTTCTTTCAGGAAGATTTCCTGCTCGGCCATTTCCATTTTAGGAACCGGTTGCGTTTCCTTGAAATGCGGCCATCCGTCTTTATCATAGCCATCAAGTTCAAAGTAGCCACTCTGGCTCAGCAGTGTGCATACAGCCACGTGCATCAGGTCCTGCTTTTGTTCTTTGGTATATTTCTTCTTTAAATTATTTATTTCATTTACGCCAATAAGAAAAAGAATGGCTTCCATGTTGGGCGTTTTCCCAAACCTCTCGGTAAGCATATCTTCTACGGGTTTCCAGCGCTTCTCAAAATCTTCCATATTATTGTTGCTTTTAAATGATAAGCGTTTTTTGCCAACGCCTTATTCCCCGCAAAGGTACGTTATAGGGAAAAATATTATATAAT
>NZ_DATMTE010000979.1:0-1532 GCF_035564935.1 Chitinophaga sp.
GGTAATAAAATCCTGGTGAACAATGGCCCCTATGGTATTATTGAAGTGGCCGAAAACCAGAAGATCGACACCGCTATGCGCGTGGAAGAAATGGAAATGACCATAAACCCTGCGGAAGAATGGAAACAGCTGTTTATGGACACCTGGCGCATGGAACGCGATTTCTTCTATGACCCGCATATGCACGGCATCAACTGGAATAACGTAAAAGACAAATACCTGCATCTCCTGGAAGGCGCCCGCACCCGCGAGGAAGTGAGCTTTGTGATCAATGAACTGCTGGGAGAAATGAATGCCTCGCATACCTACAATTTCGGCGGAGATGTGGAAGGCAGTAAGCATGAAAATGTAGGGTATCTTGGGGTCGACTGGCAGGCAGATGGCAAGTACTATAAGATCAAACGCATTATCCGCGGTGCACCCTGGAATGCGGAAGCCCGCAACCCGCTGGACGAACCCGGTGTAAATATTCATGAAGGAGATTATATCCTGGCCGTAAACGGTGAGCCGCTTACCACCGCGCAGGAACCCTTTGGCGTTTTCCAGTCGCTGGCCGGAAAAGTAGTGGAGCTCACCTGGAACAACCGTCCTTCTATGGAAGGCGCTAAAACCGCCATCGTGAAAACTATCGGCAGCGAATACCGCCTGCGCCATCTGGCCTGGATAGAGAGTAACCGCAAGCGTGTTGCCGATGCCACCAATAACCAGGTAGGATATATTTTTGTGCCAAGTACGGGCATCGACGGACAAGATGAACTGATCCGCCAGTTCAACGGGCAGTGGGATAAAGCAGCCCTTGTGATTGATGAACGTTTCAACAATGGAGGCCAGATCCCTGACCGCTTTATTGAAATGCTGAACCGCAAGCCACTGGCTTACTGGGCTACCCGCAACGGTACACCCACCCAATGGCCTTCCTATGCCAATTTTGGCCCCAAGGTAATGCTCATTAACGGCTGGAGCGGTTCCGGCGGCGATGCGTTCCCGGATTACTTCCGCAAAGCTGGCCTGGGTCCCATTATAGGTACCCGTACCTGGGGCGGCCTCATTGGTATCAGCAATACCCCTGCACTGATCGATGGTGGTATGATCACCGTGCCATCGTTCCGTATGTTCAACAGCGATGGTACCTGGTTCCGCGAAGGACACGGTGTTGATCCTGATATTGCCGTAGATGAAAACCTTGGCGATATGGCCAAAGGCATCGATCCGCAACTGGAAAGGGCCATCACTGAAATTAAGAACCTGCTGCAAACAAAGCCCTATAAGGCGCCTGCACAACCTCCTTATGAAGTGAGATAATATTTTACCGGTCACTGTTTGTGCAAACAGTGACCGGTTCTGTTAAAAACAGGAATACTATTTACGCGGCTGGAAATTCCACCGCAATCCGCCACTGAAAAAGTAATTGGTAGCCAACCTATGCATCGGTTTGTCGGAAAACATCTCCGATAAACTTTTCTCCCGGAAGGCGATGCCACTGTAAAGGATACTGCCTCCCGATGCCACAAAATCAATATGCCTGCTCAAAC
>NZ_DATMTE010000980.1:0-5996 GCF_035564935.1 Chitinophaga sp.
CAGGCGCTATTTCCAGGTACCTGCAGGGCGATATACCTCCTTCGCAGGTTTCGCTGTTATTACCTTATTATGGCGCCGTATGGAAAAAAGGAAGAGACGGCAGTCCGGATGTTTTCAGCCGGTATGTGAGCTACACCGATATCCGTAAACAGTATCCTTCTGATACCGTTCCCATCTTCGATGAAACTACTGCTACCTTTTTTATAGAAGTAAAAGATCAGTATGGTGCAGTAAAGGAAGAGATCTGGTTTGATGATGGTATCAGTATGGCTATGAAATATGATTTTGTGCTGAAGAATAAACTCGGTGGTGTAGCCTTGTGGACGCTGGGTGCTGATAATGGAACTACAGATCTTTCTGATGCGCTGGTAGACAAATTTGTGGTAACCGATACGCTTTTCCTGGATACGGTTTCCCTGTATCCACCCATCCCAAAGAATTTAACCTTCTGGCAGCGCGTAAAAAGGGAACTTCGCATTTATACTATTTTATTCAAGGACCCCTGTAGTGTAGATATATCGCAATATGAAGGCGATACTTATTTCATTTATTTCACGATTGGGTTCTTTGTTTTGTTCCTCATTGCCGGCGCTGCCTATTTTTATTTTGTGAAAACGCAGGGAGACGACTGGAAGTGGCGGAAGAAATTACTGGTGCTGTTGATTGTATTGATCCTGCTTACCGTAGTGAGTGGGTTTATGGCGCTTTTTCTTAATAAGGAAATGTCGTTTGTAGGCATCAGCAGTGTGCCGGGGCAATGTCATAGCGTACCACTGGTGAGTGTGTTGGCCATATTGGGTATTGGATTTGTACTTGGGTTACTGATCATGCACTTTTTCCTGCAACCGTTCTTGAAAGATGATGATGTGCCTTAACCGGATAAAAGAAGGGAGATGACAAGCGGCCATCTCCCTTCTTAAAAAAATAATACTACTTTTTATTCCACCACACCGGCTGATTGATATAAGTAGGGCTGCTGGCTGTTGGATCAGCGCTCAGTACCTGCTCACTATTATAATTGATCTCATAACTGGCTACGGCAAAGCGGCGCGGCCAGTCGGTTTGAGCAGGATAATACAGGCTGTTCACATGCGCAGGACGTTTAAATCCTTTGTAAACGCCTGTTGCTTCGTTATAATTTCCGGCTGCATCGGTACAGTAATTCAACCGTCGCAGGTCTGCCCAGTTCTCCGGGGAATACGACAAGGCAATGTACTTTTGGATCATGATGTGGCTGATGTTGAGCTGTGCCGGCGACTGCACCACGGAACTGCTGTTCAGGAATGCGTCTATAGTGCCTGCGGGAATATCCATCAGTTCCATATGCGCGCGGATCCCAGCTTTATAGGCGGTTAATGCCTCTGTGTTCTTCGACTGTTTGATCAGGATCTCTGCTTCAATAAAACGCAGTTCAGCATTGGTAAACAACAGGCCTTTGGCGCCCCTGCGGGTGTACCAGGTACCGGTAGATTGTATACGGTCGGTAGCCGCTGGCGCATACGGTGTTTTACGCAGGATCACGTAACCGGAATCCTGGTTGGAAAAAGTATTGGTAATGGTGCTGTAGGTGTAAGATAAGGGCCTGGTATTGGTAAGTCCGGAAGTCATATCTACCGCCTGCGTACGATGCATTACCCCATTCTGGTCTGCCGTGCTGGGAATAAGCAGGTCTATTCTCGGATCTTCCATATCAGTAGCTCCTTTAGGCGCGCCTGTATAATTGTTGGTGAGATAGTCCATATACAGTTTTGTGATCCTCGCCGTAGTAGCCGTGTTGGTATATTGTAAGGCTTGTTTATCAGACGCACTCACATCCGGCCCTTCATCCACATACTGCATCACCGTGCTTTGGTCTTTTGATTGCGCTCCTTTTGATGCCGCATCCAGTACCGCCTGCGCGTTAAAGTTGGGTAACCCGGAAGTATGGTTCAGCCAGCGGGCTTTTAAACCATAAGCCAGGCGTATCCATTTGTCGGTGCTGCCGTTGTTGAGTATATCTCCTTTAGACAGTGGCGGTGCAGTAGGGCCCTGTGTTTTCTGCAGGTCGGCGATAGCTTCATCCAGCAGCGCCAGTACTTTTTCCTGGACGTAGGCGCCCTGGTCAAATTTTGGCGTGATGGTGCTGGGATCATCAAACTGGTCATAAGGCAACATGCCAAATACATCCGACAGTGTGCCAAAGCCCCAGGCTTTAATGATCTTGGCGGCGCCGATATAGTGATAAGCCTGTACTTTTTCAGCGGCAGTGATCAGCGGTGTTACATTCACGGCGGCATTTACATACCAGCACTGCCAGGGCCATTGTATGTTGGTAGTGTTGGATACCCAGGCAGTAAGATTGTAGTTGCTTCCACCGGCGGCATACACACTGGCGAGTTGCTGTGAAAGATAGGCGGCACGGGTGCCGGTGCTTTCATATGCATCGCAGAACTGTGCAATGAGCGGTGGAAGCCGCTGTTCTGCAGTAGGTACCGTTGAATTGGCGCTATTGGGATTGTCGTTCACATCTACCCATTTCTTACAGGAAGCAAGGGTAAACGACAGGCTGATAAGCAAAAATATTTTTTTCATTTTCCGCACGTTTAGAATTTAAGATTTAAACCAATGGCAAATCCTGCGGTGGCAGGCACCCCGCAGTAATCGATACCGGAAGAACCGGAGCCTATTACACCTGCGCCGGCAGTACTGGTTTCAGGATCCATACCGGAGTAGTTGGTGAACAGTACCAGGTTGGTACCGGTGGCAGTTACGGTGGCATCTCTCAGCCAGCGCATACTGCTGAGCCATGTTTTGGGAAGCGACCAGGAAAGCGAAACAGAGCGGAGCCTCATCCAGTTTACTTTCTCCAGGAAGAAAGGCGCATTCTTTACATAGATGTCGCGGTAGTATTTTTCGGAAGCTACTACCTTTCTGTCTACAGGCTCAAACTTACCTGTGGCGGGGTTTTTAGCCACACCGGTAAAGGAAATTTCGCTGTCCCGGTTTAGTGTCCGTTCACTCAAGCCATAAGCTGTCAGCAGGTAGTCGGTGCCGTTAAACACATCTCCGCCTACCCGGAAATCCCAGAGGAAAGAAAAATTAAACTGCTTGTAACTAAAACTGTTGTTCAGTCCGCCCAGGAAATCGGGCTCACGGTTACCTATATACGTAGTAAGGGCAGTAGTGGGAATAGGGTAGCCGGTATTCCAGTCGAGCAACAGGTTACCATTCTCATCTTTCTGCCATACAGAACCACTCACTCCCATAAACACGCCGCCATCAAAGGATGCAGCCTGCCCAACGGCCAGGTGCACATCTGTTACATACAGGATAGGCAGCGAGCCTGGAAGGGATTTTACTATGCCTTTGTTATGCGAAGCGTTGAGCGCTATGTCCCAGCTGAAGTTTTTCCGCTTGATGGGCGTGGCGTTTACAGATATTTCAATGCCTTTGTTTTCAATAGTACCGGTATTCACGGAGCTGAGAATATAACCGGTAGCGTTACTTACTCTCGGCGTGAGGATCTGGTCGCGGCTGGTGGTAACGTACCAGGTGAAATCAAAACCCAGTCGCCCGTTCAGGAAACGCATTTCGGTACCAAACTCAGTGGAGGTGGTGGTTTCGGGCTTCAGGTTATCATTGCCTCTCGACCAGTAATTGCGGAAGCCGCCGCCAATGGTAAGTTCAGGCCCGAACAGGTAGGTATTGGTCTGGTAAGTGGGAGCGTCTTTACCCACCTGCGCCCAGGAAGCCCGCAGTTTACCAAAGCTGAGTACATTGTTCTTAGGCAGCAGTTCTGTGAACACCAGGCTTCCGCTTACAGACGGATAAAAGAACGATTGGTTCTGAACGGGCAGGGTAGAGGCGATGTCGTTACGCCCGGTGGCGCTCAGGAACACGATGTTCTTGTACGACAGCCGCAGGTCGCCATAAAAACCTGCCAGCCTTCTGCGGGAAATTCCCTGGCTGATATACTGGTTTTCCTTGGCTGCGTTATTAATACTGATAAAGCTGGGGATGGTGAAGTTTTCTGCACGGGCGGAATTGGATTTCGTGTAGGCGTCTTCGGTAGTGGCGCCCAGCAACAGGCTCGCATCCCAGTCTTTATGAAACGTTTTATGGAAATTCAACATCAGGTTGGAGTTCACATAATTGTAATTCCGGTCTGTTTCAGATAACATCCCGTTCTGCCAGCCTTCTTTTACACTGGAGCCCGGTGAAATCAGGTTGCGCAGCTGTGTATAATAGTTATCTATCCCCAGCCGGTACGTAGCGTCAAACCAGCTTGTCACTTTTACATTCACGTAGGCGGTTCCTATAAAGCGGGTGGTTTTGTCCGACTGCGGGTTGCGATAAATGATCCAGTAAGGGTTGTCAACATCGGTATCCAGCGGGATATCGGGCAGCAACCGGTGCTTGGAGCCGTCGGCATTCAGCCATACTTTCATGTCATCGTTACGGGGCCATGCCACTATACTTTCCATGTAGCCGGAGCCGCCGGAGGCCCACAGGCCGCTTCCTGTAAGCGTTTTCTGGGTTTCACTCCGCGCATAGGTAGCGTTTACGCCAAAGGTGAAAATGCCGATCTTCTGCTCGCCGTTGAACCGCAGCGTTGAACGTTCAAAGTCGGTGGAAGGCACTACGCCCGACTGGTTCAGGTTGGAGCCTGATAAATAGAAATTGCCATTGGCAGTACCTCCTGAAACGGTGAAGCTGTTATCAAATGCGTTGGCGGTTTTGAAGAAGTCTTTCATGTTGTTATAGATCTTATCGCCTGCATCAAATTTATTGCCCCACGACAGCGCCGTTTGATCTGTAAAGGTGCCGCTGTAATGGGAGCCTTGTTTATAAACGCTTTGCTGTTTGGGCAGGCGGTTCACCCAATTGGTGATATAGCGGCTGTTAACGGAGGCGGCTATATTACCGGCTGTTCCCTTTTTGGTGGTGATAACAATAGCGCCCGCAGCGGCACGCAGGCCGTAAAGTGCGGCGGCAGCAGGTCCCTTCAGTACGGAAATGGATTCTATATCTTCCGGGTTAATATCCATTGCGCGGTTGCTGTAAGTAGTGCTCTGGTTAATGGAACCGTCAAATGCACTGTTATCGCCCTGGCCGGTGGAGTTATCCATTGGCATGCCATCGATGATGAACAGTGGCTGGTTGTTGCCTTCCAGAGAGGTGCCTCCGCGGATCACGATAGACGCAGAAGCGCCGGGAGCGCCCCCGGAGTTGGTAATGTTGAGCCCCGCAATTTTCCCGTTGAGGGAATTAACAAGGTTGGGGTCCTTGTTTTTTAATAACTCGGCCGATTTGATGTCCTGTACGGAGTAGCCGAGCGCCTTCTTCTCTTTTTTGATCCCCATACCTGTTACAATCACCTGTTCAAGTGAGCTGGAGGCAGTAAGCATCTTTACATCGATCGTAGTGCTGTTTCCCACAGGGATACGTTGGCTCTCATAACCGATGAAGGAAAATTCCAGGACTTCGCCGGGGTTGGCCCCAATGCGGTAATGGCCTGCAACATCCGTCAGGGCATTACGGTTGCTGCCTTTAATTCTGATGGTAACGCCTGGTAGCGGGTTGCCGTCGTCGGCCAACACAGTGCCGGTAATGGGTTTGGGTTCCTGTGCATAAGCGGTGTTGGGCAACATTAACAGTACCAGTGATAGCATCACTAATAGCCGGAGAGGTTTTCTCATGTGCGGTTGTTTTAAATGAAACTGATATTTGGTTGAGAATTACACGCGTGTTTAGATTTACAGGTTGTTTACATGATGTTGTTTCTACAATCGAACGCCGGTTGTGTTAAAGGAACGGGCTGTATTTTGGTTGAATTAAAGTACGGGCAACTAAAAATGATTCTCTATAAGCTATACTAAGATAAGGGCAAAAACGACTTGTAGCTAATATTAAATTCTCTTTTTTTGAGGGAGCTTTTGCGAGGGTGGTTAAAAAACGTTGGGGAGATAGAGAGCAGCATAGCACAACCGTTCCCGGCAGGAAAGGTAGCAGCAGCC